>JAKDNL010000556.1 GCA_030451825.1 Pseudonocardia sp.
ACGGCCGAATACCTCATTCATTGTCTTGCTCGCGGCGACGGCGTCGGTCAGTTGCTCGTCGGTCCAGCGTCGAGGTCTGGGCATGGACAGATAATATCGAACACGCGTTCGATGGTCGTCATGCTGCGAACCTGATGCGGCGAGCGGACGGTTGTCGTCGGCGAAGCGTCTACTCGTATTCGCTGATCGCGGGTCATGAGTCAAGAAGTGGTGTGCGGACTCCGGTCGGAGCAGAGGCTGGAGGACGCAGAACTCGTTTCCCTCCGGGTCGGCAAGTACGACCCAGCTCTCGTTGCCCTGCGCGAACGTCAACGTCGGCGGCGCCGTTATCGGACGTAGGTCGAGATTCTACCGTGGTAGAATCGATGTCTACCATGGAGGAAAACATGGGACTCAACATCAAGAGCGACGAGACGCACGAGCTCACGCGGGAGCTCGCGGAGGCGACGGGGGAGACCCTGACCGAGGCGGTCACGATCGCGGTGCGGGAACGTCTCGAGCGGGTGCGGCAACGGCAGCAGGGGCCCGCCGAACGTGTCGATCGGATCCTCGAGATCGGTCGGGCGACCGCGCCGCGCCTCGACGAGCGAACGGGCTTCGTCGATCACGGGGATCTGCTCTACGACGAACTCGGGCTTCCCCGATGATCGTCGACACCTCGGCCCTGATCGCGATCCTGCGGGCGGAGCCGGACGCACGTCGCTACGCCGAGGCGCTGGCGCAGGACGGACGTCACCGGATCTCGGCCGCGAACTATCTGGAGACCGCGATCGTGATCGACGGCAGTCGCGACCCCGTCGCCAGCCGGCGTGTCGACGAGCTCCTCCGGGCGGCGTCCCTGGGCATCGAGCCGGTCACCGTCGACGACGCGACGCTCGCCAGGACCGCGTACCGGGACTTCGGCAAGGGGAGCGGCCATCCGGCGCGGCTGAACTTCGGCGACTGCTTCGCCTACGCCCTGGCCACGCGGACCGGCGAGCCGTTGCTGTTCAAGGGCGACGACTTCGTCCATACCGACGTCCGGGCTGCAGTATCGCCCTGAGGCGTCGGTGCCGGAGGGCGGCCCGGTCACCGCGCCCGAAGGCCGTCGATGACCACGGTCAGCAGGACGTCGCGATCTGCTTCCCCCGGCGCGGCCTGCAGGCTCGCGAGCAGGCCCTTGAGCAGCGCGATCAGGTCGGCGGTCCGGACCTCGGGACGGACCGCGCCGGCCTCCTGTGCTCGTTGCAGTAGCACCTCCAGGACGGCGAAGACCTGCTCGCGCAGCTGCGCGGTGACGGTCGAGGGTCCGGTGAGTGCATCGGAGACGGTCCGTTTCGCGGCGGCCTCGGCCCCGAGCCGGGACAGGAACTCGAAGAACGCGGAGCCCGGGTCGGTCGCGTCCAGTCGGGTGCGCGCGTCGGCCACCAGGTCCTCGACCCGGGCCGCGACCACGGCGCCGAACAGCGCCTCCTTGGTCGGGAAGTGCCGGTAGACGGTCCCCGGGCCGACGCCCGCGCGGGCGGCGATCTCGTCCAGCGGCACGGCGAGCCCGGAGGTCTCGAACGCCTCACGGGCGGCGTCGAGCACCTTCTGACGGTTGCGCCGGGCGTCGGCGCGCAGCGGGCGCTCAGGCACCGTCGACAACCGGGGCGTGCGTTCCGTATCGTTTAAACGGGTTCACCGTTCCGATTATAGGAGGGCGTCATGACACGCACACCGCGTGAGGTTGTCGAGCTGGTCCGTCGGATGGTCGCCGGGGAACCCGACGAGAACGGTGACCGGGTCGCCTTCGCCGACCTGTTCGCCGTCGACGGTGTCCTCCGGTACCCGTTCGCCCCGCCCGGGACGCCGGAGGAGCTGCGCGGACGGGAGCAGATCCGGGCGTTCCACGGACAGGCCTCCGACCGGCGCAGCCTGCTGGAGATGGACGGCGTCGAGCTGGTCCTGCGGGAGACCGACGACCCGGAGGTGGTGGTTGTCGAGATCGAACACCACGGCCGTTCGGCCGCACTCGGTGGGCCCTACCGGTTCCGCGCGGTGGGGGTGATCCGGATCCGGGACGGCGAGATCGTCAGCTACGACGACTACATGAACCCGATCGCCCAAGCTGCCCTGCTCGGCCGCACCCCCGACCTGGTCGCGGCCCTGAGCTGACCGCCTGCGACGGCCGATGGGAGCGGCGGCCGAGAGGGTCGGCGGCCGAGAGGATCGGCGGCCGAGAGGAGCGGCCGCCAGGTCCTCAGACCTTCCAGTCCTTGCGAAGCTTCGCCACGTGGCCGGTCGCGCGCACGTTGTACTGCGCGTCCTCGATCGTCCCGTCCTCGCTGATCAGGAACGTGGAGCGGATCACCCCGGTGACGGTCTTGCCGTACAGCTTCTTCTCCCCGAAGGCGCCCCAGGCGGTGAGGACCGCCTTGTCCGGGTCGGAGAGCAGCGGGAACGTCAGCTCCTCCGCGTCCCGGAACTTCGCCAGCTTGGCCGGCTTGTCCGGGGAGATGCCCAGGACGTCGATCCCGGCGCCGTTCAGCTCGGCCAGGTTGTCCCGGAATTCGCAGGCCTCCTTGGTGCACCCGGGCGTGCTGGCCGCCGGGTAGAAGTAGACGACGACCTTGCGTCCGCGGTGGTCGGCCAGCGACACCGGCTTGCCGTCGGCGTCGTCGAGGGTGAAGTCGGGCGCGGGGTCGCCCGCGGTCAGCCGGGTGCTCATGGTCCCCAGCCTGCCATCCCCGCGGCCCCGCATCGTGGACGGAGCGCCGACGCGCCGCGCCCGGCTCGCGCGCCAGGTAGGCGCGGTGACTACGGTGTGCCCAACCGAGCTTCCCATTCAGCAGCTCCGACCCAACGAGGGAGACGTCGTGGCCCGCGACCCCGAGAACATCCAGAGCGAGATCGAGAAGACCCGGGACCAGCTGGCCGGCAGCCTGGATGCCCTGGCCGAGCGGGCCAACCCGAAGAACCTGATCGAGGGCGGCAAGGAGCAGGTCGCCGAGAGGCTGGCCGACCCCAAGGTCAAGTACAGCCTGATCGCGGCCGGCGCGGTGATCGGCCTGCTGGTGATCCGCTCGCTGTTCCGTTAGGCCACTGTGCGGCCTCCGGGCCCCGGCGAGGCCTCGCCGGAGCGCCGGAGACCCGGAGCGCGGAGCGCCGGAGACCCGGGTCGATCCCCCGGGATCAGCCCAGCGAGTCCCGGAACTCCAGGACCGCGTCCCGGTCGGCGCGCTCGGTCAGCGGCTTCCGGTACCGCGCGATCCGCCGCGCCGCTCCGAAGCCGACGACCGCGACGAGCTCGTCGCCGCGCAGGTAGCCGACCGCCGTGCCCTTGACCGGGCCGCCGTCCAGGCCGTCGCCGTGCAGCGGGAGGATGCCGTCGGCGAGGTCCGGGCGCCCGATCAGCTGGATCTTGAGCCCGAACTGGTCGGACCAGAAGTAGGGCACGCTCGCCGGTGGCGGCTCGGCCCCGGCGATGTCCCGGGACACCACGGCGGCCTGGTCGGTCGCGGAGGTCCAGTGCTCGTGCCGGGCGCGGTCGCCGTGGCGCGGGTCGGCCCAGGCGGCCGCGTCGCCGAGGGCCCAGACCCCGTCCAGGCCCTGCACGCGTCCGTGCTCGTCGCACGGGATGCCGCCGCGCAGGTCCAGCCCGGTGCCGGAGAGCCAGTCCAGGTCCAGCTGCCCGCCCACGCCGACGACGACGGCGTCCGCGGAGATCGTGGTCCCGTCCGCCAGTGTCGCCCCGTCGCCGGTCAGCGACGTGATCGCGACGCCGCAGCGCAGCGTCACGCCGGACTCGCCGATCAGCCGCCCGGCCAACGCGCCGACCTGCTCGCCGAGCACGCGGGCCATCGGCACCGGCGCGGCCTCCACGACGGTGACCTCGAGCCCGCGGTCGTGCGCGGTGCTCGCCACCTCGGCCCCGATGAACCCGGCCCCGACGACGAGCAGTGAGCCGCCCTTGTCCAGCGTCGCGCGCAGCGCCAGCGACTCGTCGACGTCACGCAGCAGGTGCGCCGAGTCCGGCTGCCCGTCGAGCACCCGCGAGGTGACGCCCGGGGCGAGCACGATCGCGTCGGCGTGCAGTGTCGAGCCGTCGGAGAGCTCCACCTCACCCGGCCGCAGCGCCACCGCGCGCAGCCCGAGGTGGGTCCGCACGCCCAGGTCGGAGAGCTTCTCCTCGCCGGTCAGGTCGATCCGCTCGCGCTCCCAGGTCCCGGCGAGGAACTGCTTGGACAGCGGGGGACGGTCGTAGGGGAGGTGCTCCTCGCCGCCGACCAGGCTGATCCGCCCTTCGTAGCCGGCGGACCGCAGTCCCTCGACGGTCCGGACGCCGCCGAGGCCGGCCCCCACGACCAGAACGTGCTCGGGCACCGTCGTTGTGCTCATCGCTCTCCCTGATCCGATCCGTATGTCCTGGCCCGTAATGTC
>JAKDNL010000557.1 GCA_030451825.1 Pseudonocardia sp.
CCCGGCGGGGCGGGGGGCGTGGCGGGGGGGGCCCGGGCTCGGGGCGCGGCGCATCAGTCCCCCGTCAGGCCACGACGTGGTGGAACTCGGTCTGGGTGGCGCTGCGGCCGGGGAAGTCGTACCCGTGTTCGGCGGCCGTCACCTGGAACCGGACTGCGTGTCCGGGGTAAGCGGGTGACCCGAGTACCGGCGACAGCGCGGCGTCGACGAGTTTGGTCGGATCTCCGTTGCCGGCCCGCTGGCCCTGCACCTCGCCCTCCCAGCGACCACCGACGCGGAACGTGCCGGAGCCTTCGTTGACGTCGAACTCGATCGGGGCCCGCTCGACGGCGACCACCTCGCCGACCAACCCGGCCAGGTCGGCGAGTGGCCCGCCGGCCTGGCCGGTGAAGGCGTCCAGCAGCGCCTTCTGCTGTGCTTCGGTGGCGGCGTCGTCGACGATGACGAGCAGCCGGACGTTTCCGGCCATCGGGTTGCCGGGCAGCTGCCCGAGGAATCCCATGTTGAGCCCGGCCACCTCGACCCCGTCGATGTGGCCGCGGTCGATGTGGAAGATCCAGCTGAAATCGCAGCTACCGCCGTCGGGGTCCAGAGCTCCCCAACACGGGCAGTAGGTCTTGCAGGTGCACACCTCGGCCATCCGGCCTTCGAGGTCGTAGCCCATGACGGTTCCTTTCGTTCGATGTGGGCTCCGGTAGCGGCAGCTGCCGGACGTTGATGTGGGGGTGGGTCAGGCCGCCGTGCGGGCCGGCATCAGGCCGATCTGGGTCAGGAACGCCACGTCGTCGAGCCGGTTCCAGCGTTCGACGACCCGGTCCCCGGAGAACCGGACGATGGTGATTCCCTCGGCTTCGATGTGCGCGCCGCTCGGGGGAGCTCCGAACAGCTCCCCGGTGTGGGTGCCGGTGAGGGTGAACCGGACTGCCGCCCGGTCTCCGTCGCAGAGCAGATCCTCGGCGGCGATGGAGGCGTCCGGCATGCCGGCGCGCAGAGCCCGGAAGAACTCAGCGATGCCGTTGCGGTCCGGGGTGAATGCCGGCGGGAACCCGTGGAACACGGCGTCGGGTGTGTAGAGGGCGGTGACGTAGCCATCGACGTCGCCTGCGTTGAGCAGCCCGACAGCGGTGGCGATGGTGGTCGCGTGGTCGCTCATGATCGTTTCTCCTGGTCCGGTGACCCATCGGTGGTGAGCAGCTGGTGCTCGGCCCAACAGCACTGCTGGACGACGAGACCCGACGGTGTCAGGCGGGTGTTCCCGAAACGTTCCTCACCGATCGGCGCACGGCCTCGGTCAGCGTGTCGGGCGTTGCTCCTGGGCTGGTCGTACCGGACGGCGCGCGAGCGCGGCGCACCGTGCCTGGTCGAGGGGCTGGCCGGCGTCCCGAAAGCCCTCGGCCGCCGCGCGGAACCGGGCGCCGGCCTCGGCGCCGTCACCTCTTTCGGCCGCGGCGAGGTGTCCTTTGACCTCGTCGAGGGCGGCGTCCCAGCCGGGTAGCCGCATCACCACCCCGGCCAGCACCTCGGTGGCCCGCGCGTAGTGGGCTGCGCGGACGAGGTCCCCGGCCCGTGCGGCGGCGATGGCGGCGGGGACGGTCAGGGTGATCCGGCATCCGGGGCAGGTCTCCAGCGGACCGCGAACTCCGGACTCGGCCTCGTCGAGCATGATCAGGGCGGCGATGGGGTCGCCGGCGGCGGTGATCTTCGTGCCGTAGATGCGGTCGAGCAGGTGGAATCCGACGTCGGACTCGCGAGCCACCGCGAGCGCCTCGTCGAGCAGTGCGTCTGCTGCGGCGGGGTCGCCCCGGCAGAGCGCGATCTCCGCCCGACGCTGCAGCGCCAGTGCCTCACCCGTGGCGGCCCCGAGGGCTCGGTTGCGTCGGGCCCCGTCCCGGAGGTCCTCGTCGGCCTGCTCCAACCGGCCCGAGAGCAGCTTCGCCTCACCGCGCAGGGTGACGGCGAACGCACACCCGCGGGCCGCGCCGAGCCGCTGCGCCTCGGCGAGGAACGAATCGGCGAAGGCGATCACGTCGGGGTAAGGCCGTGCTCCGTAGAGCAGCCGCTGGGTCATGCACAGGTGCCCGTCGAACACGCTGATTGCCAGCTCGCGCAGGGCGTGCGTGTCGAGCAGGTCCGCCCAGAGGCTCTCGCGCAGATCGTCGCGGGCGTGCGCGGCGGCCGCCTGCGCCCAGGACGCCACTACCAGCGTCGGTCGGTCCCCAGATTCCAAGGCCAGGCGCCGGCACTCGGCGGCCTTGATCGTCCCGAGCTCCGGATCGGCGAAACCCATGACGGCGGCGCCGCTCAGCGCCAGCGCTTGAGCGAGCCTGCCCGGCACCGACCTCGGGTGGAGCCCGTCCAACGTGCGTAGGGCTCCACGAGGGTCACCCTGCTTGATCTGGGCCAGCGCCTGCATCGCCCGCAGGTCCTCCGACTCCGACCCGCCGACAACCCGTGCGGCGGCCGCGTACGCGGCGGGTGCCCGATCGTCGCCGAGGGCGTCGAGGACCTCGGCCCGCAGCCGCAGCGCGTCGAGGAACTCCGGCCGGTGCTCGAGCAGCGACTCGAGGTGCCCGAGCGCGTCGGTGAACGCCCCGAGCGTGACGGCCCGGCGGGCTGCGGCCAGCAGCCAGGGCACCGCATCCTCCGGGCGGCGCCCTTCCAGCCAGTGCTGGGCGACCAGGGCCGGCGCGGCACCCACGGCCGCCAGGCCACGGGCGGTGTCACGGTGGATCGCGATCCGATGGTGGGGCGCGACCTGTGCGGCGAGCGCCTGGCGGACCAGGTCGTGCCGGAAGCGGTAGCGGGCCCCGGAGACGACCAGCACGCCGGCGTCCAGCGCGGCGTCGAGCAGCGCGAACGCGTCCGACTCGGCCAGCCCGGTCAACGCCGGCGCGCTGACCGGATCGAGATCGTCGCCGGCCACGGCAAGCCGGCGCAACATCGTGGCGGTGCCATCGTCGAGGTCGAGGAACCGCTCGGTGATCGCGTCCCAGACCGACGGCGCCACCACCGCGCCGGGGCCGATACCGCGGGTCAACTCCACAGCGAAGAACGGATTGCCCTGCGCCATCTCGACGATCCGGGCGAGCAGGCCAGGTGCGGGCCTCACCCGAGCCTCTGCGTTGACCAGCACCGCGATCTCCTCGTCGTCGAGCGGTCCGAGGTCGATGTCGACGCACCGGCCGGCTCGCTCGAGGCTCGCGACGGCGTGGACCAGCTGCTGGGTGGCAGCCTCGGGACGGAAGGCGAGCGCGCCGAGGAAGGGCAGCCCGCCGCCGGCCCGAGCCAGGTGCGCCCACGCCTCCACTGTCGCATCGTCGGCTAGGTGCGCTTCGTCGACGACCAGCAGCACACCCGTGACATGCCGGCACGCCGCGACCAGCCGGCGCACCGCACCAATCACCATGTGCCGGGTCAGCCCACCCTCCAGCGACCGCGCTTGTTCGGCCGACTCGGTCAGTGCGGTCAGCGTCGAGCGCGCCGAGCCCGGCAGCTCGTCGAGAATGGTGCGGTCGTCGTCGAGCAGCTGCTCGACCGCATTCACCAGGGACGCATAGGGGCCGTTCCCGGCGCTGGCGGCGACGGCGACGACCAACCACCCTCGCTCCTGGGCCAGGGACGCGACCTGCCGGCACAAGGTCGACTTGCCCATACCGGCCAGACCGCGGAGCACCACCGCCCCCAGCTCACCCCGCTCGGCGGAGCGAAGACCGGCCGCCAGCCGGGCGAGCTCCACCTGCCGGCCGACCACGGCCGTCGCGACCGGGCCGAGTCCGGCCACACAGTCCTCGTACAGTGCCCGGCTCTGTGGGTCCGGCGCCACGCCGAGCTCACGGCGCAGGTTCGTGCGCAACCTCCCGTACCAGCGAATCGCGGCAGGCCGGTTGCCGGCGGCCAGCGCGGCGCGCATCAGCTCGCGGTGCGCCTGCTCGTCGGACGGATTGATCTCGACAAGCCGCTCCCACAGCTCACCGAGCCGCAGCAACGCCACATAGCGTGACCGCAGGGACTCGCGCCGCAGCTGGGTCCAGCCCTCGTAGAGCGAGTCGGGAAGCAGGTCACCCGCGTAGCCAGCCGTCGCCTCGACGCAGTCGACACGATTCCGGGAGCGAATGGCGGCCTCGGCGCACCGTTCGAATCCGGCGACGTCGGTCTTCACCTCGCACCCGGGGAGCAACGCGACCAGCCCGCCGCTCAGCATCACCGCGTCGGCACGACCCAAAGCCTGCCGGGCATGATGCGCTGCCTTCCGCAGATTGGCGGCGCCGGCATCGACGTTCAGGTGCGGCCACAGCGCCTCGATGACCTGGTCCCGCATCATCCGCTGATGATCAGACAGCGCGAGAAGGCCGACGAGCTCCGCCGACCGGCGACTGGGCCACGCGGCGTTCGAG
>JAKDNL010000066.1 GCA_030451825.1 Pseudonocardia sp.
GTGCGTGGGGGTGGGGTCCGGGGCCCCGGCCCGCGGTGGGTTCCCCTCCCACCCGTGATCGTCGGCTGCCCGTGCCCGGCGACCACGCCGGAACGTGAATCGGGCCCGAGGCCCGGGTCGGTCGAGCGTCACGAGATGGCGGCTCGGATCGCCGGATCGCGGGCGTGCGCGGAGAGAGGGGCGCCGGGGCCGGGTTGCACCCCCGGGGGGGGTGGGGGGGGGGGGGTGTGGGGGGGGGGGCTTTTCGGGGCGCCCGGCGCCCGCCCCCCCCCCCCCGGGGGGGGGTGGCGCGGGGAGGTGCGGAAGAAGGTGCGCGGGTTGTCGGCCGGATCAGCCCGCGACGGCCAGCGTCAGGGGCAGGACCTCCGGTGCCCCCGCCCGGCGCACCGCCCGGGCGGCGACGGTCATCGTCCATCCGGAGTCGACGACGTCGTCGACCAGCAGCACCGGTCCGCCCAGGCCGGACAGGTCGGGCAGCGCCGAGGTGTCGAAGCCTTGCCACACCGCCGCGAGGCGCTGAGCGGAGTTCTCCCGCGCACACGGACGCTCCCCGGCCGGGGGCAGCGAGCCCAGCAGCGGCAACCGTCCGATCTCCGCGATCCGCCGGGCCAGGTGCTCGAGCTGGTGCGGCCGGGTGCGGGAACCGATCCCGAGAACACCGACCGGACGCCGCTCCCACCCCCATCCGGCCAGCACCGTGACGACGGCGTCGAGCACGTCCTTCGGGACCGGCACGTCCTCGGCGGGGGACTCCGGCGAGCCGAGCAGCTCGCGCAGGCGAGTGCCCCAGCCGATGTCGGACAGACGCCCGATGGCCCGTCCGGTACCGGCCAGCTCGCCCGCAGCGATCCGGCCGGAGACCCCGACGTCGAGCTCGGACATCCCGCTGGGCCACTGCTTGCGCGGCGCCAGCTCGACGCCGGGGCGGGCCAGCCGCTGCTGCGCGGCGGTCTCGCTGTCCGCACTGACCTCGTCGGAGAACACGGTGCCGGTGCAGGTGTCGCAGCGCCCGCACGGGGTGGGATCGGGGTCGTCGAGCTGGCGCCGCAGGAACACCAGGCGGCACTCGGTCGTGGCGATGTAGTCGAGCATCGCCTGCTGCTCCTCCTTGCGGGCCGCCGCGACCCGCTGGTGGCGGTCGGCGTCGTAGATCCACTCCTCGCCGGTGGAGATCCAACCGCCCTTGACGCGTTTGGCCGCGCCGTCGGAGTCGAGGACCTTGAGCAGCATCTCCAGCCGGGTGCGCGAGAGGTCCACCCGCGTCTCGATCGACGCCGTCGACTGCGGTACCGACGAGAGCACGTTCAGGGTCTGGCGGACCACCGGCTCCGGCGGGAAGGCGAGGGAGGCGAAGTAGGCCCAGATGTCGCGGTCCTCGCGGCCGGGCAACAGCACCACCTCGGCCCGGTCCAGCGCACGGCCCGCGCGGCCGATCTGCTGGTAGTAGGCCACCGGCGAGGCGGGCGCGCCGAGGTGCACGACGAACCCGAGGTCCGGCTTGTCGAAGCCCATGCCCAGCGCGCTCGTCGCCACCAGCGCCGTGACCCGGTTGCCCAGCAGGTCCGACTCGGCGGTCAGGCGGGCCTGCTGGTCGGTCTTGCCGGAGTAGGAGCGCACCGCGAACCCGCGTTCGGTGAGGAACTCGGCCACCTCGTCGGTGGCCGCCACGGTCAGCGTGTAGATGATCCCGGCGCCGGGTAGCTCCCCGAGCCGCGACGCCAGCCAGGCCAGGCGCCGCGCCGGCGTCGGCAGCGGGACGACCGACAGGCGCAGGCTCTCCCGGTCCAGCGACCCGCGCAGCACGAGCGTGCCACCGTCGTCGGATGACTCGCGCCCGATGCCGAGCTGCTCGGTGACGTCGCGGACCACCCGGTCGTTCGCCGTCGCCGTGGTGGCCAGCACCGGGATGCCCGAGGGCAGGTCGGAGATCAGGGTGCGCAGCCGTCGGTAGTCCGGGCGGAAGTCATGTCCCCAGTCGGAGACGCAGTGCGCCTCGTCCACGACCAGCATCCCGGCCGTCGCGGCGAGCTTGGGCAGCACCCGGTCCCGGAAGTCGGGATTGTTGAGCCGCTCCGGGCTCAGCAGCAGGACGTCCACCTCGCCGGCCTCGATCTCGGCGTAGACCGCGTCCCACTCGTCGTTGTTCGCCGAGTTCACCGTGACCGCGACGATCCCGGCCCGGACCGCGGCGTCGATCTGGTTGCGCATCAGCGCCAGCAGCGGCGAGACGATCACCGTCGGCCCGGCGCCCTGCTCGCGCAGCAAGGCGGTGGCCACGAAGTAGACCGCGGACTTGCCCCACCCGGTGCGCTGCACGACCAGCGCTCGACGGTGCTGCGCGACGAGCGCCTCGATCGCGGTCCACTGATCCTCCCGCAGCCGGGCGTCGCCGCCGGCCAGGGTGCCGAGGATCTCCTCGGCCCGGGTGCGCAGATCCTGCTCGGTCGTCGTCACGGGAACCATGGTGGCCCCCGGCACCGACAATTCGCGCCCACCCCCGTCGCTCCGGCGCCGGGAGCCGCGGTTCCCGCGTGACCGATGGACGGGGCTCCGGATGAGGTGACCCGGGTCACCGAGGGGCGGTGGTGGTGCGGCGGATCCGGGGGGCGCAGGGCAGGATGCTCGGTGTGAGCGTTCCGCAGTCCCCGCAGTTCGGGTCGGTCGACGACGTCGTCGAGCGTCTGGCCGGCGTCGGCTACCTCGCGTCCACGGGCGTCGCCACGACCGTCTACCTGGCCGACAAGCTGGGCAAACCCCTGCTCGTGGAGGGTCCGGCCGGCGTCGGCAAGACCGAGCTGGCCAAGGCGGTGGCCGAGGCGACGGGCTCCGGGCTGGTCCGCCTGCAGTGTTACGAGGGCATCGACGAGGCCCGCGCGCTCTACGAGTGGAACCACGCCAAGCAGCTGCTGCGGATCACCGCCGGGCAGAGCACGTCACAGGGGCCGGAGGGCTGGGACGCCACCCGCGACGACGTGTTCTCCGAGGAGTTCCTGCTGCCGCGCCCGCTGCTCACCGCGATCCGGCGCAGCGACCCCACCGTCCTGCTGATCGACGAGATCGACAAGGCCGACGTCGAGGTCGAGGGCCTGCTGCTCGAGGTGCTCTCGGACTACCAGGTCTCGATTCCGGAGATGGGCACCGTCACCGCCACCCGTCGCCCGTTCGCGCTGCTCACCTCGAACTCCACCCGGGAGCTCTCCGAGGCGCTCAAGCGTCGCTGCCTGTTCCTGCACCTGGACTTCCCGGACGCCGACCTGGAACGCCGGATCGTCGCCTCCCGTGTCCCGGAGCTCACCGAGAGCCTCACCGAGGCGCTGGTCCGCACCGTCCGCGTGCTGCGGGCGATGGAGCTGCGCAAGGCCCCGAGCGTCGCCGAGACCATCGACTGGGGCCGCACGCTGCTGGCACTGGGGCTGGACACGCTCGACGACGAGACGGTCCGCTCGACCCTCGGCGTCGTGCTCAAGCACCAGTCCGACGCGGAGAAGGCGGCCGTGGAGCTGCGGCTCAACTGACCCTGCCGGCGCCGTCAGCCGACCTGTATCACACGGACGACCCGTTCCAGGCCGTCGAAGCCGGTCCGGTCCCGGGTGAGCAGGGGCGTCCCGTGCCGCGCGGCGATCGCGGCGATCAGGAGGTCGAAGCGTCGCGGCCGAGGGTTGCGCCCCTGCTCGCGTACCAGCTCGGCGAGCGCCCCGTAGAGCTCGGTCGAACGCAGATCGAGCGGCAGGACGTCGAAGCTGTCGACGATCGCCCGTAGCCTGCGCCGCCGTGCCAGCGACTCGAGCGGATCGCGGGTGTTCGCTCCGTACTCCAGCTCGGCGACGGTGACGATGCTGACGGTGACCTGCTCGGCATGGGCTGCCATGCCACCGGTCGGTGGCTCGATCCACACGGAGGTGTCGGCCAGCGCCACCGGGACCACGCCTGCGGTCACCGCGTCTCATCCTCCTGCGCCGGGCCGACGCCGACGTCGTCGAGCAGGTCGTCGAGCTCCGCACGGTCGCGATGCCACGCCTCGACGTCGATCGGCGGCAGGTCGTGCAGCATGGCGTCGATCTCGGCGGCCGGGATCCGCTGGCGGCGTGTCTCGCGCTGGTGGGGGACCAGATCGGCGATCGGCGCTCCGTTGACGGTGACGGTGAACCGTTCCCCTGCCGCGACCCGACGCATGATCGTCGCGTTGTCGTTGCGCAGCTCGGACTGCTTGATCGTGGCAGACATGTACACGATGGTAGCGGCAAGTGCTACGACTGCGCTATGAGGCGCGATCCGCCGAGCTCGCGCGCCCGAGCGCTATGAACGAGAGCCCCACCCGGACAGCGGGGGTGGACGAGCGGTCCGCTCGCGTAGGGGGCACCCCGGCGGCGTGGTCAGGACACGCTGCCCCGCGGCACCACCCAGCGGTGCGGCTGGTGCGTGGTCGCCGCGATGTGCTCGAAGTCGGCGTCGTAGTGCAGGACGGTCGCGTCGTGGTACTCAGCCACCGCGGCCGTGATCAGGTCGAGCACGCCCGCTGCGCGATGATGGCCGCGGGTCGCCATCGACCGCTGCACCTCGCGCGCTCGCTCCGCGATCGCCTCGTTGATCGGCAGCGTCACGTACACCGACCGCCGTTGCTCGCCGATCGCGTGGACCTGCGCGGCATCCCGGCCGGAGTAGCCCGCTTCGAGGTCGACCGTCACGCACGTCGCGACCGCCCGATCGGCGATCAGGCCGATCAGCACCTCCCGCACCGCCGGGTGCTGCGCGCGGGCCTGAGCCGAGGTGTCGACGAGGTAGAGACGGCCGGGCACCGGCGAGAGCGTCACCGCCGGGCTCGGCCCATCACGTCGGGGTCCGCGATGTCCGGTCCGACACCGAGCACGGCGAGGTCGTCGGGGTCGGCGAGCAGGGTGTCGATCCGCTGCCGACGCTCGGCCACGAAGGTGAGCGCGGCGTTGACGGTGTCCTTCTTCGTGGTCGTACCGAGCTCCTTCGCCGCGCGAGCGAGTGACTCGTCGTCGAGGTCGATCATGGTCTTCATATATCTGAGTATGTAGCTCAGCAATATCGTTTGCAATATCGGTCGTGTCGGCGTGACCCTGGTGGTGTGTCCGGATGCGGTGCCGCATGATGGAGCGATGAGCAGCGCGCCGCCGTTGTCCTCGGAGCACGGGCTCCCCGGGCACCTGGTCGACTTCGTGGCCGCGCTGCGCCGCGGTGGGGTCGCGGTCGGGCCGGGGGAGACGATCGACGCCGCGCAGGTGATCGGCGCGATCGACCTGCTTCGCCGCGACCACCTGCGCGAGGGCCTGGCGGCGGCGCTGCTGCGCCGCTCCGGACAGCGGGACACGTTCGACGCGCTGTTCGACCTGTGGTTCCCGGCCGTGATGGGCGCGGGCGTCGGCGAGGTCGACGTCCCCCGCGTCGACGACGGCGAGGGCGGCTCCGGCGACGGGCCGGTCGACGTCGACGCGTTGCGCGAGATCCTGGCCGACCTGCTGCGCGACGGCGACGAGGAGACCCTGCGCGACCTGGCCCGGGCCGCGGTCGAGGCGATGGGCACCTCCGGCGCGGCCGGGCAGGGGGTGCGGGGACAGACCGCGAAGCCGAACTGGTCGGCCTACCAGGCGTTGAACGCGCTGAGCCCGGACACGTTGCTGGCCCAGATCCTGGACGGGCTGCGCCGTGAGGACGACACCGATTTCGTCTCCGAGATCCGTCGCCGCGAGATCCGGGACCGGATCGCCCGGTTCCGCCAGATGATCCGCGACGAGGTGCGCCGCCGGACGGCCGAGCAGCGCGGCCGCGAGCAGGTCGCCACGTCCTCGGTGCCCAAGCAGACCGAGCAGATCGAGTTCCTCACCGCCCACGCCGAGCAGCTCTCGCAGCTGCGCCGCACGGTGCACCCGCTGGCGCGGCGGCTGGCCTCGCGGCTCGCGGTCCGGCGCAAGCGGGCGCGGCGCGGAACCCTGGACATGCGGCGCACGCTGCGCCGGTCGATGTCCACCGGTGGCGTGCCGATGGACCCGGCCTACCGCACGCGTCGTCCCGGCCGGCCGGAGCTGGTGATCCTCTGCGACGTCTCCGGCTCGGTCGCCGGGTTCAGCCACTTCACGCTGCTGCTGGTCCAGGCCCTGCGCGAGCAGTTCTCCAAGGTGCGGGTGTTCGCGTTCGTCGAGCGCACCGACGAGGTGACGCACCTGTTCACGCCCGGCGCGGAGCTGGCCGGGGTGATGCAGCGGGTGCTGCGCGAGGCCGACCTGACCGCGTTCGACGGGCACTCCGACTACGGCAACGCCCTGGGCGGGTTCGCCGAGCACTGGGGCGAGGCGATCACGTCGAAGACGTCGCTGCTGATCCTCGGCGACGGCCGGACGAACTACCGCGACCCGAACCTGCGCATCCTCAAGCGGCTGAGCGCCCAGGCCCGGCACGCGCACTGGCTCAACCCGGAACCGCGCCGGCAGTGGGGCAGCGGGGACTCCGCGGCCCTGCGCTACGCCGACGTCCTGCCGATGCACGAGTGCCGCACGGTCGGACAGCTCACCGACGTGGTCGAGGGGCTGCTCCCGGTCTGAGCGGGACGAGCCGCACTGCGTCCCGCCGTCAGGGCAGGTAGGGCACGTCGCTGTCCTCGACCGACGGCAGGACGTCCGCGCGCTGGGCCTCCCGGTGCACGCGGCGCACCGAACGGACCTGCCACATCAGCCCGATCAGGATCACCAGCACCACGGCAGCGGTGACCGGCCCGAGCCACGGCAGCGGATGATCGGTGTTCGGCGTGCCCATCGCGACGGGCCCGAGCAGCGCGAACGCTCCGGCGACCACGACCGGTACCCGCGCGCCCGCCGCCACCTCGACCGCGACCAGACGCCGCTGCTCGGCGCCGAGGCGGCCCCCGACGAGCAGCGTGCGCCGGGCCCGCCGGCGGTCGGACCCTGACGCCGGACCCGGACGGGGCAGTATCCGCTTCGGTGCGCGCGGGGCGACGAACCACAGCCCGACGACCCCGGCCAGGTGCACCAGTCCACCGACGACGATCGCTGCCCACAACCAGGCCGAGCGGGTCACGTCGCCCACCGCCAGCGTGGCGATCACGACGCCGTAGGCCAGCGCCACCAGCGCGAACAGCCGGCACAGCACGACGAAGCGCCCCGACGCGCGGCGCACCACCGGCCAGGGCGACGAGTCGGCGGGAGGTGTGCGGTCCGGGCTCCCGAGGTTCTCGCCGGGGTCCTCGCCGAGGCCCCCGTCGAGGTTCTCGCCGGTGTCCCGGTCGCCGGTGTCCGGAGCGCGCATGCCGTCGGACGCTACCCGCCGGGTGTACGGGCGCGGGCACGCCGTCCAGGCGCGGAACGGGCGCGCCGCTGCCGTGTGACGGTGGTCGCGACCAGTCTTGACCGGCCGGCCAATCAAGAGTAGACCTGAAGTATCCCACAGGGACCGCACAGGGAAGGTGTAACGAGATGGTTGAGAGGTCATGGCAGCGCTGGCAGGACTGGGCCGCGTTGGTGATCGGGGTGCTCACGGCTCTTTCTCCACTCGTGACGACGACTGATGCCGCCGCCGCGTGGACGATGGTCGTACTGGGCGTGGTGCTCGCCGCCACGTCGCTCTGGTCGCTGGCCGCGCCGCGTTCGGTGTCCAGCGAGTACACACACGGGGTCATCGGGGTCCTGCTGTTCATCGCCCCCTGGGTGATGGGCTACACGGCCTTCGCCGGGGCGTCGTGGACGTCGTGGGTCGCCGGCGTGCTGGCCGTGGCGGTCGCCGCGACCGCCGTGCCGGTAGCGAGTGCCGCACACCGCGGGGCGGCCTCGGCCCACTGATCCCAGGAACGAGATCCACGCGAGGGTCGCGACCCGCACCGGGTCGCGGCCCTCGCCGCGTGAGAGGACGCTGGACCGGTGGACAAGCCCGTTCCCGACGTGAACGAGCCGAGTGTCGGTGATGATTCGGCCCGGGAGCGGATCCTCGCCGCTGCCGAGACGCTGTTCGCCGAGCACGGCTTCGACGCCACCCCCACCTCGAAGGTCGCCGAGCGCGCCTCGGTGCCCAAGGGCCTGGTGCACTACTACTTCCGCCGCAAGCCTGACCTGCTCGAGGCGCTCGTCGACCGGCTGCCAGGCGACGTCGTCCGGTGCTCCGAGGTGATCGTTCCCGGGGACCTGACGGCCAGTCTGCGGCGGCTCGTCGTCGCCCTCGACGAGACGCTGGACGACTCGGCGGTCCTGTCCCACCTGCTCTGGCGCGAGGCCGACACGCTCCCGGTCGTCCGGGACGCGCTGCAGCGCCGGTTCGACGAGCTGGTCGCGGCGGTGCAGGACGTGGTCGTCGGCGCCACCGGGCGTGAGGTCTCCGACCAGGTGCGGGGGGCGTCGTTGTTGCTGGCCTCGGCGATCGGGCACCGGCACGCGATGGCACGGCACGCCGCCGATGACACCGGGGAGATGGAGCGCGAGCTGGCGTTCGTCGTCGGCGCGCTCACGCCGCCGGGGGCGTGAGGCCGGGCCGGTCGCGCAGCACGGTGTCGCCCTTGACGAACCAGGCGACCCCGAACGCGACGATCGCGGCCGACTCCAGCCAGAACAGCGGGCGCAGGACCCGGGCGAGCTCGACCGGGACGACCAGCCAATTCAGCACGGCCAGGGCCAGGCAGGCGAGGATCACGATCCCGCACGCCCGGTAGACCGCGTTGCGCGCCGACTTGCGTGCGGTCCGTGTGCCGTCGTCGCGGGTGAACAGGAGCAGGCAGAACCACGCCAGCGATGCGAAGAACACCACGGCGAACGCCAGGTGCACCCACCCCACGACGGCCTGCGCGGTGCTCGCCGGCCCTTCCGGACGGGTCGGGAACAGCGCGACCCCGATCGCGGCGACCCCGGCGAGGTTGCCCAGCCGGTCGTCGGGCTGCTCGTAGCGGTAGCAGAACAGGAACACCCCGACCGCGCACAGGCTGCCGACGAACACGTCGCGCATCCCGGTGTAGTAGTAGCTGCTGACCGACGACCGCGGCCCCTCGCCGGTGAGCAGCAGGTTCCCGATCGCGAGCACGAACGGCAGCCCGATGCCGATGATCCCGACGCTGCGGCGCAGGCCGATGTAGGACAGCACCGCGCCGCGTGCGCTGGTGCCGGACGGCGAGGTCATGCCGGGCTCCCGGAGGTCGATGCGGGGTTCGTCGTGATCTTCGCACCGGCGGGGCCGGGAAGCCCCTCGGACGGAGTATCGAACTTGTGTTCGATGAACTGTAGCGTCGTTCGGGTGACGGTCGACATGAGCTGGCAGCCCTCGCTGTTCGACACCGCGCCCCGCTCCGGGCCCGGTGGGTTCGACGGACTGTGCCGGCACGAGCTCGCGCACGACGCCTGGGTGGACGTGGTGCCGGGCTGGCTGCACGGTGCGGACGAGCTGTTCGGCCGGTTGTTCGAGGCCACCCCGTGGCGCGGGCACGAGTTGTGGATGTACGACCGGACGGTGCCCGAGCCACGCGTCACCCATCGCTGGCGCGTCGACGCCGGCGATCCCGCCGACCGTCCGGAGCCGCTGCTGGCGGAGATGGCGACGACGCTGGGGGAGCGCTATGACGTGGCGTTCACCCAGGTCGGCGCGAACCTCTACCGCGACGGCGCGGACAGTGTGGCCTGGCACGGCGACCGGGTGGCCCGGGAGATGCCGAGTGCGGTCGTCGCGCTGGTCTCGCTCGGTGCGACCCGTCCGCTGCGGTTACGCCCGACCGGCGGCGGACCGTCGGTGTCGTTCCCGCTCGCGTCCGGAGACCTGCTGGTGATGGGCGGGTCCTGTCAGCGCACGTGGCAGCACAGCGTGCCGAAGGTCCGTGACTGCGGGCCGCGGATCAGCGTGCAGTTCCGGCACGCCTACCCGACCGGCGACGACCGCCGTCGACGTGAGATCGGAGGCGCCCACACGGGGTCCGCCCCTGCGTAGCGGCGGCGCCAGCGCATAGTCTGCGCCGATGCAGCGCAAGATCGGCGTGATGGGCGGGACGTTCGATCCGATCCACCACGGCCACCTGGTCGCGGCCTCCGAGGTCGCCGACCGGTTCGCCCTGGACGAGGTCATCTTCGTACCGACCGGACAACCGTGGCAGAAGACCTCGCGGATGGTCAGCGCGGCGGAGGACCGTTACCTGATGACGGTGGTGGCGACGGCGTCGAACCCGCGGTTCTCCGTGAGCCGGGTCGACATCGACCGCGACGGCCCGACCTACACCGCGGACACCCTCGCCGACCTGCACGCCACGATGCCCGACGACCAGCTCTTCTTCATCACCGGCGCCGACGCGTTGCAGGCGATCCTGTCCTGGCGCAAGATCGGCGAGCTGTTCCGTTACGCGCACTTCGTCGGCGTCACCCGGCCCGGCTACGACCTCGGCGACGAGCACCTTCCGGACGGGTCGGCCACGCTCGTCGAGGTACCGGCGTTGTCGATCTCGTCCAGCGACTGCCGCGAGCGGGTCACGGGCGGGCGTCCGGTCTGGTACCTGGTGCCCGACGGGGTCGTCCAGTACATCTCCAAGCGCGGCCTCTACGTCGAAACGAAGCGCTGACCAGCGGATCCTTTACCTTGTGTCCTGACACCGATGAGTCCGGCCTGTCGTCGCGGTCGGCCTTGTGTTCGCGTCGCACGATGAGCGGTTCCGATGGGCCGGATCGAGCACAGCGACCTCCGGTACTGGACGGCGTGCGGGCAGGCGGCCTGCCCCGCGTCATGACCGATGGATGTGACCATGGCGGCGATCGGGGACGTTCGGCTACTGGGCGCCGAGTTGGAGCGCTCCTACGAGGCGTACGTACGCGGCATGTTGCGGTTCCGCGTCAAGCAGATCGTCTACGCGGCGTTCTCCCTCGATGAGGCCGTGATGGGCTTCGCGTTCCCCAAGGAGGAGCGTGCGGCGCTCGTCGCGAGCGAGCCGCACAAGTTCGAGATGCCGTCGCAGTCGGAGATGCGCTTCAACTGGGTGCACGCCGACCTTGCGGCACTGGACCCGGGCGAGGCCCGCGAACTCGTCGTCGACGCTTGGCGCATGGTCGTCCCCCAGAAGCTCTCCCGCGCCTACGACCTCCACCATCCCGATGGCCCGGGCTGAGCCCGGACCAGGCCGGCTTGCACGGTCTGACGACGCAGGCCCGGGCTGTCAGGCGAGCTTTCGTCCGATCAGGATCGCGTGGGGGACCGGCGCCGATGTATGGCGGGCCTCCGGTGCCCGGACGAGCCGGGCCACCAGTTCGAACCCGGCGGCGTCGAGCGCCGCGATGACGGCGTCGGGATCGAGCCGATGGAAGTCCAGCGACACCTCGTGCCCGAACGCCTCGTCGAAATGGAGCGTGTCGTCGCCGGCCTGGAAGCCCAGCAGCACATAGCCGCCGGGCCGCAGCACCCGTCCGAACTCGGCGACGACGGCAGGCCGGTCGCTCTCCGGGATGTGGATCAGCGAGTACCAGGAGACCAGTCCGGCCAGGCTCGCGTCGTCGATGTCGAGTTCGTGCATCGCACCGACCCTGAAGTCGATCTCCGGGTAGGTACGGCGTGCGTACTCGACCATCGCCGTGGACAGGTCGATGCCACTCACACTCAAGCCGTGTTTCGCCAGGTAGGCGGCGGTCCCACCGTGGCCGCTACCCACTTCGACCGTCAGCGGATCAGGGTGGTCGCGACGCACCATCTCGGCGAGTGCTGCGAGGAGAGCCCGATCGAGCGGGGCGTCGTCCAGTGCGGCGCGGAAAGGCCCTGCGCAGCTCTCGGTGATGGCGTCGTAGCCGCTTCTCGTAGCGGTCAGATATGTGGGCTCGGTCACGGCCCAACAGTGACAGGAAGGCTCGGCGGGCGGAGACCGGTTCCCAGCTGATCTGCTCGTCACCGGGGTATGCGGTAGAGACGCAACGGTAAGGTTCGGGTACGTCGCAGCCGGAGGTCCGTCACCAGCTCAACCAGCAGCGCGGCGACATCGACGGCTCGGCGCACAGGCCGGAACCCGTGTCCGGCCCGGTGCGTTCGGTCCAGACTGCTCGGCGGCTCAGCGCGTCATCCACGGGGCGGGAGCCTGCGTGGTCTCCCGGAGACCTTGTCGATCTCCTCAGATCTCGCGGATGACCCGGGCCGGGTTGCCTGCGGCGAGGACCTGATCAGGTACGTCGCGGGTGACGACGCTGCCCGCTCCGATCACGGCGTTCTCGCCGATCGTCACACCGGGGCAGACGATGACGCCTGCCCCGAGCCAGGTGTCGTCCCCGATGCTGATCGGTAGCGGGCGTTCCCATCCGTCCCGTCGGCGGTGGTGATCGGCAACGGGGTGCTGGGCGGTCAGCAGCTGGGTGCGTGGGCCGATCCGGACGTCGGCGGCAAGGGTGATCGTGGCGTCGTCCATGAACAGGGCATCGTGGTTGACGAAGCTGCGGTGCCCGAGGGCGATCTGGGTTCCGTAGCTGCACTGGAACCGGGGCATGACGACGACGTCGTCACCGACCCGGCCGACGAGCTGCCGGAGGATGGTCGCGCGCCCGGCGTCGTCGTCGGCGCCGGTGGCGTTGAAGCGGTCGAGGAGACGCCGGCAGCGCCGCCGGTCGTCGACGAGGTCCGGCTCGTCGAGGTACCACTCGTTCCGGAGCATCCGATCCTTTTGCTCGCCCACCTGGCGATCTTGCGGCGTGCCGGGCAGCGGGTACAAGTCCGGTGCAGACCAGCCAGGCCGGCGTCGCCCGACAGCGGCCCGGCGAGTCAGGTCAGGCCGCCCCCAGCCGCGCAGCGAGCTCGGCCGCCGCACGGTGCGCGGCGGCGAGCTCGTCACGGCTGCGTCCGACCTGGTCCGCAAGGGTGGGGACCTTCTCGGCCAGGGTGAGGTTGGTGGTGATGACCGAGACGGACATTCCGAGTGCCGTACCGAGGACCAGCTCGAGCGCCGGGACGGCGTGGTCCCACCCCGCGGTCGGGGTCCCCTCGTCGTAGACGGCGCCACGGCTGGTGATCACGACGGCCGGCCGGCCCCGCAGCGGCTGGGTGTCGGAGTCGAACGGCGCGGTGACCCCGGGAACGTGGATGTTGTCCATCCACGCCTTGAGCGTGGAGGGCACCGAGTAGTTGTAGAGCGGCGCGCCGATGACCAGGACGTCCGCGGCGAGCAGCTCGTCGAGCAGGGTCTGCTGCAGCCGCTCGGCCTCGGCGGGCGGGGCCGCGTCCGCGGGCCGCAGCCGCGGCGGCCAGTGCAGGTCGGCGTCGACGAGATGGGGCAGCGGATCGGTGTGCAGGTCCCGGCGGGTGACGGTATGGCCCGGCCCGAGCTCCGTCCAGGCGTCCGCGAACGTGGCGGTGATCGATCGCGAGCGGGAGGTGCGCAGGTCGGCCGACGAGTCGAGGCGGAGCAGGTTCGGCATGATCGGGAACGTTACCCGCCGATCAGGACCGGCCGACGTCGTAGCGCAGGTACACGACACCGCCGGTGAAGCGGCGCTCCTCGCGCAGCCGCAGGTCCAGGTGCACGTCGCCGGGCAGGTACGGGTTCCCGCCGCCGACGACGACCGGGCACAGGTAGACGTTCAGCTCGTCGACCAGCCCGGCCCGCAGCGCGTGCGCGGCGAGACCGGGCCCGCCGATCGCGACGTCACCGCCCGCGGAGGCCACCACCTCCCGCACGGCGTCCGGGTCGAACTCCCGCTCCAGCCGGGTCCGTGCGGTGCTCACCGCGTCCAGCGTCGTCGAGTAGACGATCTTGTCGGCGGCCTGCCAGATCGCGGCGAAGTCGGCGCTCGGGCCGGGCTCCGCGGTCAGCGCGGGGTCGGTCTCCCAGACGGTCATCATCTCGTACATCCGCCGCCCGTAGAGGTAGGTGGTGGAGCCCCGCTCGCGCTCGTTGACGAACGCGTGCACCTCCTCGTCCGGCTCCGCCCAGGCGAAGCTGCCGTCGCGGTCGCTGTGGTAGCCGTCCAGGGAGACGATCACGGTGTAGACGAGGCGCGGGGTCATGCACCTTCCGACCGGTGCCGGGTCCGGAACTCGTCGGTCGGAGCCGGATCCGTCACGGCGCCCACATCCGGTCACGGCCCCGGTTCAGGTCCCGGCTTCCTCGCAGGCGGCGGCGGGCAGGTGGTCGCGGGACCAGGCGGCCAGGTCGGAGAGCACCGGGACGAGTGCCTCACCGTTGCCGGTCAGCGAGTAGACGACGGTGACCGGCGGGCCCGGGCAGACCTCGCGGGCGATGAGATCGGAGCCGGCCAGTTCGGTGAGTCGGGACGACAGCACCGACTCGCTGATGCCCGGTACCGCGCGGCGCAGCCCGGAGAAGCTCGCCGGGCCGTGCATGAGCGTGCCGATGATGATCCCGTTCCAGCGCTTGCCCAGGAACCCGAACGCCCGTGCCAGCGCACCGTCGCAGGCGGTGTGCCCGCCGGCGTCGGCGGCCGGGAGCGAGTCCGGACGTGCGACCATGGATGCAGGTTACCCGTGGCCCGGCTCGTCGCCGGTCCTCATCCGGCGCTCGCCGCTGCTGGCCGGCGGAGTGTCGGCGATCACTCGGGCCGAGCTTCTCGGGCTTCGCTCTGAGGAGTAGCTTCGATTTTAGAAGCCGCTCGAGCGGTCCGATCGATCAGGGAGCTCATCGTGTCCGTCGACACCCACCGCGCCGCCATCGGCGCCGACCCGCGTCTGGCCCTCGACGCCGACGCCCAGGCGCTGCTGTTCACCGAGGCCCGCACGGCCAACTCGTTCAGCTCCGAACCCGTCGACGACGCGACGCTGCGCTCGATCTGGGAGCTCACCAAGTGGGGGCCGACCGGGGCCAACACGAACCCGCTGCGTGTGCTCTACGTGCGCACCGACGAGGCGAAGCAGCGCCTGATCGGTCACATGAACGAGGGTAACCGGGACAAGACGGCGTCGGCGCCGGCGGTCGCCGTGCTGGCCGCGGATACCCGCTTCCACGATCTCATCCCGACCCTGCTGCCGTTCCGGCCCGAGCTCAAGGACGCGCTCGAGGAGGAATCCGTCCGCGAACCGTTGTGGCAGTTCGGCTCCGCGATGCAGGCCGGGTACTTCATCCTCGGCGTCCGGGCCGCGGGGCTGGTGGCCGGCCCGATGGCGGGGTTCGACAAGGAGGGCGTCGACCGGGAGTTCTTCGCCGGCAGCACCTGGTGCTCGATCCTGGCCGTGAACATCGGTCACCCAGGGGCGGACCCGTGGTTCGACCGGCTGCCCCGTCCGGACTTCGACACCGCCGTGCAGATGCTCTGAGGGGCGATGGTGCTGCTCAGCCGCGCCGGGCCTCGATCAGCCAGATCGCGGAATCGAACAGCACCCCGCGGTCGGTCAGGTGGTCGGCCATCACGCGACGGAGGTCGTCGACGGCGCGGGCACGGCCGGCGTCGTCGAGTCCGTCGAGCAGACCGCCGAGCTGCCCCAGGATGAACCGGGTGGCGTCCTCGGCGTCCGGGCCGACGTACATCGGCTCGTTCACCCCGGTCAGCCGGACGTCGGTGAACCCGGCCCGGGGGAGCAGGGCCCGGACGTGATCGGGGTCGTCGAGCGCGAACGGGCCCGGTACCCCGGACGGCGGCGGCGCGAGGTCGCGCCCGGCGGACAACGCGGTGAAGAAGCTGTGCAGCCACTCCTGGTGCGCGAGCGGTTGCCAGGTCATCAGCACCAGGCGACCGTCCGGGCGCAGGGCCCGGGAGATGTTGGCGAACGCTGCGGCGGGATCACCGAAGAACATCGCGCCGGTCCGGCTGATCGCGACGTCGAACGAGTCCGGCGCGAACGGGTGAGTCTGCGCGTCGGCCTGGCGGAACGTGGCGTTGGACAGCCCGTCCTGCTCGGCGAGCCGGCGGGCGAGGTCGAGCATGCGGGAGGACAGGTCCACCCCGAGCGCCGATCCGCCGGACGCCGCGCGCGCCGCGTCGCGGGTGGTCTGACCGGCGCCGCAGCCGACGTCGAGCACCGCGTCGGCGGGTCCGATCGCTGCGGCGTCCGAGAATCGGGGGCGGTATGCCGCGACGCCCTCGTCGTAGCGGGTCGCGTGCTCGGTCCAGTACGCGCCACCGTCGCCGTCCCAGCTCCGCAGCTGGTCGGCGTTGGACGGATCCACTCGCACGTCGGCGGGGTCGTGGGTCATGTGATCAGTCTGGAGCACGCCCCCGACCGTCCGTCCGTCTGCCTCGATCGAGTGGTCACGGCTGGTGAAATGTGACAGTAGGAGATGAGCGGTTGGGCTGTTCGGGCCACCGTGGTTCGTGCCCGAGTTGGTGACGCCGGGCCGTCCTGTCTGCGTGGATGACCCGCAGCGACCGGGCCGGGACCCGGCAGCGCGCGCTGCGCGAGCTGAGCACCTGCCGCGAGCCGCCCACGGCCGCGGCCACGCCTACCCGGGCGGGCCGCCCGGCCGCCGTCCCGAGTGCTCGACGGGCGTTGCGAGCTCCTGAGTCCCACCGGTGAGGAACTGCGCGCACCGTCGCTTCCGCGAGCAGTAGCGCCGGTCCGAAGTTGGCCTCGATCAGCTGCGCGGCGTCGGCCGGCGCGACCCGTGCATCCCCGGGCAGGCGTGTCAGCACCGAGTAGGTCTCGGCCAGGGAGTGCGCGGTGAGAACGAGATCCCGTCCCGACAGCGCCGTGACCACGGTGGAATGCGCCTGGTGGGAGCGCATCAGCAGTGGGACCGCGACGCCGGTGTCCAGGGCGAGCACCCTTGCCCGCGCCGGCGCTGTCACCTCCGGTGGGTGTCGACCAGCCCGAACACCGTGTCGTCGGTGATCGTCGTCGACGAGGCGGCCACCAGCCGACCGTCCTCGGTGATCAGGCGCGCGGTACGGCCCGTCGGGAGCAACGACAAGCCGGCCCCGTACTCGCTGATGTCGACAGTGCTGCCTGGCGTGAGGCCGAGTGAGTCACGGAGTTGCTTCGGGACGACGATCCGCTCCACCGAATCGATCGATGCCTCCATTGGGACCACGATACCAGTGCGCTACCAGTCCGGACGGTTCTCCGTAGCGTACTCATCGCGCAGGATCCGCTTGTAGAGCTTGCCGTTGTCGGCGCGGGGCAGACGGTCGCGGAACTCGATCCGGCGCGGACATTTCTGCCGGCTCAGCCGTTCGGCGCACCAGGTCAGGATCTCCGCGCCGGGGTCCGGGCCGAGGGCGGCGCCCTGGACCGGTTCGACGACGGCGATCAGTACCTCCCCGAGCTCGGGGTCCGGGATGCCGAACGCGGCCACGTCACCGACCAGCGGGTGTCCGATTAGGACGTTCTCGGCCTCCTGCGGGTAGATGTTCACCCCGCCGCTGATCACCGTGAACGACTTGCGGTCGGACAGGTAGAGGTAGCCGTCGGCGTCGAGGTGTCCGATGTCGCCGAGCGTGCTCCAGCCGTGCGGGCCGTACGCGCCGGCGGTCTTGGCGTCGTCGCCGTGGTAGCGGAACGCCACGCCGCCGGAGAAGTACACGGTGCCGGTCTCGCCGGTCGGGCGCTCCTGCCCGGTCGACTCGTCGACGATGTGTACGCCGCCCGACACCGGCCGCCCGACCGAACCCGGGTGTTCGAGCCACTGGTGCGAGTCGAGCATCGTCATACCCGCTCCCTCGGTGCCGGCGTAGTACTCGACGAGCACCGGGCCCCACCAGTCGATCATCTCTCGCTTCACCGCCGGCGGGCACGGAGCGGCTCCGTGCGCGGCCGTGACCAGTGACGACAGGTCGTAGCGCTCCCGGTCCGGCACCCGCAACATCCGCACGAAGTGGGTCGGCACGAACAGCCCGTGGGTGGCCCGGTGGCGCTGCATCGACTCCAGGCACTGCTCCGCGTCGAACCGCCCGGAGATCAGCACGGTGCCGCCGAGGCGGTGCACGCCGAAGCCGTATCCCAACGGCGCGGAGTGGTAGAGCGGGGCCGGGTTCATCAGCACCGTGTTCTCGTCGAACCCCATGCCGAGCATCAGCGGGCGGATCACGAAGACCGAGCCCGGCGGCCGCCGCTCGAGGCTGGGGGCTGTGCCGGGCTCGCCGTCGGTCAGCGGTCGCGCGACGCCCTTCGGGGTCCCGGTGGTGCCGGAGGTGTAGAGCATCTTCTCGCCCTCACCCTCGTGCGGCAGGGGCCCGGTCGCGGCGCTCGCCAGAGCCTCGTAGTCCTCGTGCCCGGCCAGGGGTGAACCGAGCGCGATCCGGCGCGATACACCATCCACACCGGACTCCAGCGCGTCGGCGAGCTCCGGCGACGAGGAGTCGACGAGCAGGACGCGGGCCCCGCAGTCGTTCACGATGAACCGCGCCTCGTCCGGGGCGAGGTGGGTGTTGACGGCGGTGTAGTAGAGCCCGATCCGATGTGCGGCCCAGCAGAACTCGAAGAACTCGACCCGGTTCGTCATCGCCAGCGCGACATGGTCACCCGGCCGCAGTCCCCACCCCCACAACACGTGTGCGACGGCCCTGGACCGCTCCTCGAGCCCGCCGTAGGTCAGCGTCGTGCCGTCCCGGACGTCGATCACCGCGGGGTGGTCGGGCCGCTCCCGCGCGTGGGCGGTGGGGTACTCGATCACCCGGGCACCGTCACGTGTTCCGGGACGTCTGGCCGGCGAACAGCGACGGCGGCAGCCCGTCGGCCTGCGGGCGGACGTTTCGCTCCATCTGCGAGGCCAGGTCGTCGAACGACCACGGCCCGTCCGAGCGCGCCTCACCGATCACGGTGGGGTTCTGGTAGACGCCGACGGTGAACCCGACCGAGCCGAGCACCCGCCCGGAGAGCCAGTCGGAGCGCTCGCTGGCCAGGTACAGGGCCAGCTCGGCGACGTTGTCCGGGCTGCGGCTGGGGTCGTCGTCGGCCGGGCGGTCCTGGATCGCGCGCTTGGACGGGTCGACGGTGGCCACGAGCCTCGTCGCCGCGGCGGGGGCGATCGCGTTCGCGGTGACGCCGTAGCGCGCCAGGCCCTGGGCCAGCGAGTAGGTCAGGCCGACGATGCCCATCTTCGCCGCGGCGTAGTTGGCCTGACCGGGCGAGCCCTCCAGCCCGGAGTGCGAGCCGAAGTTGATGATCCGGTAGTGCGCCTCGGGATCGCGCTGGGCGCGGAAGTGCGCGGCCGCGGCGCGGCTGGTGACGAAGTGCCCGCGCAGGTGCACGCGGATCACGGTGTCCCACTCCTCGTCGGACATGTTGAAGATCATCCGGTCGCGGAGCACGCCGGCCGCGTTGACCAGGATGTCCAGGCCGCCGAACTCGGAGACGGCGTTGCCGACCAGCGCGGTCCCGGTCGCGGAGTCGGAGACGTCGCCGCCGTCGGCGACGGCGCGCCCGCCGGCGTCGCGGATCTCCTGGGCCATCGCCTCGGCGGCGGAGGTGTCGCTGCCGGTGCCGTCCGGGCCGCCACCCAGGTCGTTGACGACGACCGCGGCGCCCTCGGTGGCCAGTCGACGCGACACCGACGCCCCGATCCCGCGCGCGCCGCCGGTGACGATGGCGGTCTTCCCGTCGAGCAGTCCCACGGGTGGAGTCCTTCCGGTCGAGCGGGTCCCGGCGCCGCGCCGGGGAACGGGATGGTCAGGCCGGGCCGAGGGTGAGGGTGCCGCGGTCGAGCACGACGGCGTCGCCGCTGGTGGTGCGGAAGTACGCGGTGTCGCGCTCGCGCCAGACCGAGACGGTCAGCTCGTCGCCGGGCAGCACCGGCTTGGTGAACCGGGCGTCCATACCCAGCATCCGGGACGTGTCGCCGTCGCAGACGGTGTGCAGCAGCGCGCGGGCGGTGAAGCCGTAGGTGCACATGCCGTGCAGGATCGGCCGGTCGAAGCCGCCGCGGGCGGCGAAGGCCGGGTCGGAGTGCAACGGGTTGCGGTCCCCGGTGAGCCGGTAGAGCAGGGCCTGCTCGGGGCGGGTCCGGTAGGTGAGGACGTGGTCCGGGGCCCGGTCCGGGATCGGCGACGGTGTCGATTCGCCGCGCGGGCCGCCGAAGCCGCCCTCACCGGAGATGAACACGGTGTGCGCGGTGGTGACCAGCGGCGCTCCGGTCTCGGTGTCGACGGCCCGGGCCTCGGTGCGTACCAGCGCGCCCTTGCCCTTGTCGAACACATCGGTGACGGTCGCGGTGACCCGCGCGCGCCCCTCGACCGGCAGCGGGCGGTGGATCAGGAACGACTGCTCGGCGTGCACGAGCCTGGCCCTGTCGAAGTCGCCGAGGTCCGGGCGCGCGCCGTGGGTGATGATGTTGGCGTAGGTCGGCAGCACCGCCGTCCGGATGCCCTCGGTGTTCTCCGTGGTCAGCGCCAGCTCGGCGGTCGGGTCCTCCTGACCGGCGCCGACGGCCAGGGCGTAGAGCAGCACGTCGTCGCGCCCCCAGGCATAGCTCACCGGCTCGCTCTGAGTACCAACCAGGTTGGGGGCCAGGGCCATCTCGATCTCCTTCGACCGTCGGGCGTTATTCGCGAACCTATCCCGAGAGGATCGAGGCGCGCAGCAACGAGCGTGCAGCAACCCGATCACCGGCCGTGGGGGGGGGGGGGGGGGGGGGGGGGGGGAGGCGAGGGCGACACGCCCGGCGGGCCCCCCCCCCGGACCGGGGCGGTGGGGGGGGAACCGACA
>JAKDNL010000558.1 GCA_030451825.1 Pseudonocardia sp.
GCGCTGATCGTGTGCTCCCTGTGACCGGCAGGTTCCTCTCCCGTGGGCCGACGGGTGGTCGCGCGGTGCCGGCTAACGGCGCGACCACCGGTTTCGGTATCTCAGCCGCCGGCGACGGAAACAATGGTGATGTGATGACCCGGTCTACGGTGCCCCAGCATGAGCAGCGTCTGCCGTGCCTGTACTGCGGGGAGCGCTACGGCCCGGACGAGCACGCGCTGCACACCGATGCGGTGCACTGCGGGCGCTGTATCACGTGCGTCGACAAGCCCGCATGCTTCGAATGCCGTCTCATGTACTGCATCTGCGACGTGCACAGGTCACGCTGACGCCGCGACGCCGCGGTCGCCGGGTCAGATCTCCAGCGCCCGGCGCACCGTCGGTGTGTTCCGCCGGGAGACCGGCACCATCGTCGCGGCCCGGTCGTCCATGACCAGGACCAGCTCGCCCTTGTCCCGGCGCTCGACCTCCCGGATGCGGCTGAGGTTCACGACGTACCGGCGGTGTACCCGCAGGAAGCCGGCATCGCTCAGCTCGGCTTCGAGCCGGTCGAGGCCGAGCGAGGCGGACCGCAACGGTCCCTCGTCGGTGGAGAGCCACACATCGTTGCCGTCCGACTGGGCGAAGGACACCTCGGGGGTCCTGAGCAGGACCATACGGTTCTCGCGCGTCGCGACCATCCGACGCGGCTGCGTGCGAGACGGGACGTCCGCTCCCGCGCGGGGTAGTGGGTCTCCTTCCGACACGCCGAACAAGACGATGTTGCCGACCAGGTGCCCGGCCATGGACACCGGCCGGAAGCTGACCGCCATCGGTTCGTTGGCGAGCCGGGTGTAGATCTGTGTCGAACCGGCCCAGTCGGGGTTGCGCGCCGCCTGCTCGGCGGCGTACCTGGCGGCTCGGATGAACTCGGGCAGTTCCGGCTTCCAGCGCACCGCGGGATCGGGCGCCGGCGTGGAGCCAGGGATGCCGAGGAGCACGCCAGCAGTGTCGTCGGCGAGGACGATCCGGCCCGCGGGATCGACGGCCGCGAGCGCCGCGCTCGAGCCCGACCTGGTGTGGTTGAAGGCGGCCATCAGCTCGGCGCCGTCGTCCCTGGCGCGCTGGCGCAGGATGCGCTGGGTCATCGTGGCGGCGTTGCCGAGCCAGGTGGACACGGTCCCGGGCAGCTCGCCGCGCCAGCAGGAGATGTTGAGCACCGCGACCGGCTTCCCGGTCACCACGTCCCGGACCGCCGCACCGGAGCAGGTCCAGTCGTGAAGGACCTGACACCAGTGCTCGGCGCCGCGGATCAGCACAGGGGTGTAGGACATCAGCGCGGTACCCATGCCGTTCGTGCCGGTGGCGGCCTCGGACCAGCAGAACCATCGCGCCAGGTTGGCCTCGGCGGCCGCGGCGCGCGTGCCCTGATCGCCCCACTGGGCCAGGACCCGGCCGGTCGAGTCGGCGATGGTCACGATGCCGCCGACGGTGCTGACCTCGTGCGCCATCGCGGCGGCGCGGAAGCCTAGTTCGGCGATCACGACGTCGTGCTCCAACCCGTGGTCGACCTCGGCCACCGCCGCCGGGGCCTTGGCGAGCTGGGGGTCGACCCGGTACTGGTCCCGGCACCGGTGCCAGGAGATCGCTATTTCGGGTCGCACGCCGCTGAGCTCGTCCTCGCCCGCCGCGAACCGCTCCCACGCCTGCTGAACCGTCGCGTCGCCTCGGCCGCGAGGGCTGCGGTCGAGCTGGGGTACCTGTGCCAATGGAAGACCGCCTTCGGTCTGTCGGGCCGGGCGCGGCGATGCGACCTTCGTCGCACGCTAAACGTCGACTCGAATCGAGGGCAAGCAGCGTGGGCCGACGGTTGACGAACGGTGGTGAATCGGTGATCGGCGGCGGGAAACCCGGCCCTCAGCGGTAGGAGCTTTGCCGGACAATCGGACGCACTTGCCCGCCGTTTCATGGAATCTGTGAGGTTTCCCGTGGCCTACCTCGCCTATCGGTTAGCTATACCGCCATGTGGCCGAGCGGCGTGAACACGTCTTGAAGTGTCCGGCCCCGTCGAGATACTTTGGTAATTCTGTCCGTGCCCGGCGGTCCCAGGATCTCCGGTGTGTCAGGCGACAAGGAGGTCACAATGACCGGACGAGTGCCGCCGCTGGTGATCGCACCGAGTCGGCCCAGCGGACGTGAGCGTGTACCCGACGGCTCCCTGGTGGCCTCCCCGTCGGCCAAGGAGGTGGCTCGCGCGTGGGAGGACTTCGCCGCGGGCGAGGACATCGAGACGGGCGTGCGGCCCGACATCCTGGCGTCGTGGTACCGGTGCCGGGATCAGTACGACGTCGACCGCACGCTGGACGTCGCGCCGGGGGCCTGGGGCGACGATGCCCAGCGGGTCGACAACAGCGTGATCTTCACCGGGCTCGGTGGGCTGGGTGCGCTGGCCGGCCAGGAGGTCGCACGCGACGGCGCCGTCGTCACCGTGGCGGACGGCAAGGGGCGCGTCCTCGGCGCCTGGGGCGACCCCTCCGCGCAGCGGCGCGCCGAGCTGCACAATCTCGCGCCGTGGTCGTCGTGGTCGGAGGCGTGCACCGGCACGAACGGGATGGGCACCTCGCTCGAGGTGTCCGGCCCGGTGACCGTGACGGGGCCGGAACACTGGTGCCAGGCGTTCCACCAGTGGGCCTGCGCGGGCATCTCCGTCCGTGACGTGGTGACCGGCGCGCCGGTCGCGTCGATCAACATCTCGCGGTGGAACGCGTCGCTGCCCAAGCTCGTGCCGCCGTGGCTGTCGAAAGCGGTCTCGTGCGTGGAACAGGAGATCTACCGGCGCGCCATCTACGAAGCCGACAAGGTGATCGCCGAGTTCGCCAGGAGGGGCGCGCAGACCCGTGGCGCGTTCATGGCGATGGACCGCGGCGGGAACGTGCTCGCCGCGAACGACGCGGCGGTCGCGATGCTCGGGCTGGCCGGCGAGACCCCCATCGTCGCGGGGGCGACCGAACCGGCGGAGCGCTGGAGCCCGGACATCCCCGGGCTGCCGGACGTGGTGCGGTGGGCCAAGGCGCGGGCGGAGGGAAAGGCGGAATGGAGCGGCTACGCGCGGCTGCCGGTGTGTCCCGGCGAAGAGGCCGTGCCGCTGACGATGCGGTCCGTCGTCGACGCGAACCATGTGGTGGGCATGCTGTGCGCGTTCGGGGTACAGGACGGCGAAGCCTACGAGCAGGACGACGACGAGGCGGTCGGCCCACTGCCCCGGTGCATCATCGGGATGCGCAATGACCGGCTGGTCCTGCTGGCTCCGTCGGAGATCCGCTACGCCGAGGCCGACCGGAACATCGTCTGGCTGGTCACGGAGCGCGGCCGGATCCAGGCCGCGACCCGCGGCCTGGACAACGTCGAGCGATCGCTGGCGCCCTACGGGATCCGCCGGGTGCACCGGCGGTATCTGGTGAACCTGCGCCGGGTGGCGGAGGTCGAGCGGGGCATCAAGGGAGAGCTGTTCCTGATCATGGACTCACGGACCCACGAGCTCGTGCCCGTCTCCCGGCGCCACGCCCCGGACCTGCGGCGCATGCTCGGTGTCTGATCAGGTCAGGTGCTCGGACAGCGCTTCCACCTGGCGGCGCAGCCCTTCCACCGCCTGCGCCGGATCCGTGGCCGCGTAGACGGCCGAGCCGGCGACGAAGCAGTCGACGCCGGCCTCGGCCGCCTGCTCGATCGTGTCGGCGTTGATGCCGCCGTCGATCTCCACCATCAGGTTCAGGTGGCCGGTGTCGACCAGCGTCCGCGCCGTGCGCACCTTGCCGAGAACATCGGCGATGAACGTCTGGCCGCCGAAGCCGGGCTCCACGGACATCACGAGCAGGGTGTCGTAGTGCTTGAGCACGTCGAGGTAGGGCTCCAGCGGCGTGTCCGGCTTGATCGCCAGGCCCGCCTTCGCGCCCGCGGCGCGCAGGTTCTTCGCGAGCATGACCGGATCGTCGGCGGCCTCGACGTGCACGGTGACGTTGTGGGAACCCGCTTCCGCGTAGCCGATCGCCCAGTGATCCGGCTTCTCGATCATGAGGTGGCAGTCCATCGGCAGGTCCGTGACGGCCAGCATCGACTTCACGACCGGCAGGCCCAGGGTCAGGTTCGGCACGAAGTGCGCGTCCATCACGTCCACGTGCAGCCAGTCCGCGCCGCGGCCGGGCTTTCCGCGCACAGCGGCCACCTCGTCGGCGAGCCGGGCGAAGTCGGCGGAAAGTATGGACGGCGCAATCAGGGGCTGATTCGACACGGCTTCGAGTGTAAGACGGCGGGGATCGGTGGTGGCTATTCGTGGTGTGTATCGGGGGATTGTTTTTCCGCATGTGCTGGGGTGT
>JAKDNL010000559.1 GCA_030451825.1 Pseudonocardia sp.
GTTCGTGCTGCCGGTCTCGGCGCCGGGACAGAACCGGTCCGCGGCCGAGACGCTTCCCGACCTGGCCAAGCGGATCCTTCCGGCGCTGGCCCCGACGCAGCCGGCGGGCAGTCGTCCCACGCCCGCGCCGGCTCCTGTGGTGCAGGCACCGGCCGCCGGGGCCGCGCGTCCGTCCGTCGCGGCCGCCCCCGGCCCGGCCTGAACACCTCCACGCGCGCAACGCCGATCGGCGACACGGCGCCCGGGGAGGCCGTACCGGGGTGGGTACGGTGATCCGGTGTTGCGACTGGGGCTGACCGGCGGGATCGGGGCGGGCAAGTCGACGGTGGCCCGCCGACTCGTCGAGCGCGGAGCGGTGCTCGTCGACGCGGACGTGATCGCGCGCGAGGTCGTCGCCGCGGGATCGGACGGTCTGGCCGCGATCGAGGCCGCGTTCGGGCCGGAGGCGATCGGCCCGGACGGCGAGATGGACCGGCCCGCGGTCGCGTCGATCGTGTTCGGTGACGCGGAGGCCCGCCGTCGCGTGAACGGGATCGTGCACCCGCGGGTCCGGGCCCGCTCGGACGAGCTGATCGACGCCGCGGACCCCGACGCGATCGTCGTGCAGGACGTCCCGCTGCTGGTCGAAGGCGGGATGGCGGCGGCATTCCCGCTCGTGGTCGTCGTTGGGCTGGACGTCGAGGAGCGGGTCCGACGACTGGTCGGAACCCGTGGCATGGCCGAGACCGACACGAGGTCCCGGATCGCCGCGCAGGCGGACGACGCGCAGCGCCGTGCCGCCGCCGACGTCTGGCTGGACAACTCCGGCTCGGAGGAGGACACCCGCCGCCGGGTGGACGCGCTCTGGGACGAGCGCCTGGTGCCGTTCGAGGAGAACCTGCGGGCCGGCCGGGCAGCCCGCAGCGGGCCCGTGCTGCTGGTGGAACCCGACCCGACCTGGCCCGAACAGGCCCGCCGGCTGGCCGAGCGGGTCGCGGCGGCGGCGGGGGAGCGCGGGCGCGGTGTCGAGCACGTCGGGTCCACGGCCGTTCCCGGTCTCGTCGCGAAGGACGTACTGGACCTGCAGCTGGCGGTCGACTCCCTGGACGACGCCGACGCGCTCGCGGCCGCGCTGGCCGCGGCCGGTTTCCCTGCCCGGCCGAAGATCGTCGCGGACAACCCGCGGTGTCCACCCGCAAGGCCGGACGAGGCGGACCCGGTGCGCTGGGACAAGCGTTTTCACGCCTCGGCCGACCCCGGACGGCCCGCGCACTTGCACGTCCGGGTGCACGGCTCACCCGGTTGGGCGTACGCGCTGCGGATGCGGGACTGGTTGCGTGCCGACCCGGACGCCCGCGTCGAGTACGCGGCTCTCAAGCGAGAGGCGGCGGCGTCGTTCGGCGCGGACCCGGACGCGGCGCGGTACGTCACGCACAAGGAACCCTGGTTCGACGCCGCCGACGCCCGGGCGCGTACCTGGGCGTCCTCGGCCGGATGGTCGGTGACCTGATCGTCCGGGCGAACCTGTAACGGCGTCCGCTCGTTGGTCGAAAGGCGGGGTGAGGGCACCGATGCCCGCATTCCGCCGTTTCCGGCGCGGACGCGGTCGGGCGGCGCGCCGGGAGTTCGGACGAGGAGAGGACGCGGGGTTGAGCACGGTGACAGAGCGTTACGGGTCGGGCGACGACGCCGATCCCGAGCGCGATGCCGGCGACCCCTACGCCGAGGCGCCCGCCGGGCTCGAGAGCGCCGCCGTCGACCCGTACACGGGCGCGCCCTACGCGGTCGACCCCTACACCGGAGCCGCACTCGATCAGGACGTCCGCGACGACCCGGAACCGATCAGCGGTGCCGTGGTCGCCCAGCACCGCACGCTGCCGCACGGTGAGCTGCGGGCCGACTTCGGCGCCCACCTCGAGACGCACTACCCGCGTCTGGTCGCCCAGCTCTACGCGATCACGCTGCATCCCGGTGACGCGCACGACGCGGTGCAGGACGCCTACTCGCGCGCCTGGCGCCGCTGGTCCGAGCTGCGCGACACCGAGGACCCGGTGGGCTGGGTCCGCCGGGTGGCGATCCGGACGTCGACGCGTGGATGGCGGCAGGGGATGGCCCGGCTGGGCCTGCGCCGCGGCACGCGTCCGGACAGCGAGTCCGTCGAGCCGCGCACGGCTGCCCTTCTCGACGCCCTGGCCCGGCTGTCGGTCTCGGACCGGCGGGCGGTCGTGTTGCACCACATGGCCGGCCTGCCGACCGACGAGATCGCGATGCTGGAACGGGCGTCGGAGAAGTCGGTGCGGGAGCGTCTGCGGCGCAGCCGCCACGTCGTGACCGAGGGACTGGCCGACGTGCTCGGAGAGGTCATCGGCGCGCAGCCCGACCCTCGCCCGGGCGAGGAGTGGGTACCGCAGCAGTGGGACGGCCGGCAGGGCACCGAAGATCTTCCGGGGGAACGAGCATGAGCAAGCACCGCTACATCGACCAGGAGTTCCGCCGTCTCGACGACGCGCTGTCGGTGGCGGTACCGCTACCGCAGGTGGACGACGTGATCGCCCGCGCGCCGAGCGTGCGCCGGGCCAGCTCCGCGGCGGCCGCGGCCGTGCTCACCGTGGGCGCGCTCGGCGGGATCACCGCCGTGGCGACCGCCGCCGCCCCGCAGGGCTCGGCGGTCTCGCCGCCGTCGGCGATCGCCTCGCCGGGCCTGTCCGGTCAGCTCCCGAGCCGCTCCACCGGCGGGGCGCCGCCGATGCCGGGCCTGCCCCCGGCGTTCGACCCCTCGACCGTGAGCGCGCTCGCCGGTGCCGCCTCCGATCCGACACAGCCGGGATCCGGTGGCGACGCCGCCGCGGCCCCCGGTGGCGGAGCGGCGCCGTTCGTGCCTGCTCCCGTGGTGCCGCCGCAGGGCGGCGCTCCCGCGCCCGCTCCGGCCCCGGCGCCCGGACCGGCGCAGACTCCGGCGCCGACTCCGGCGCCGAGTCCGGACCCCGGGACCGGTGAAGAGGAGGGCGACGAGGACCCGCCGACCGAGGAGCCGGACCCGACCACGACCACGCCACCACCGACTACCACTACGCCGCCGACGACCGCACCGCCGTCGACGACGACCGATCCGCCCGGTGGCGGGGAGGGCGATCCGGACCCGACCACGACGACGACGCCCCCGCCGAGCACGACCAGCTCCGCCGCACCGACCTCGACGCCCTCGTCGTCGTCATCGACCACGTCCCCCTCGGAGGGGTCGACGTCCGCGATCGGCGCCGGGTCCGCGGTGGCCGCCGGCGCGGTCTGAGCCCGCTCGGACCTCTCAGGGGGTGCCGCGCACCGGCTCGGCGCGCGGGCCGAGCAGGATCCCCTGCCCGGCCAGCCACGCCTCGACGTCGTAGGTATGGCGGGCCAGCGCGTCGAGGACGGAGTGTGACCGGGCCAGCGCGAACTCGGCCAGCCGCGGCTCCAGCAACCCCTGCGCCACCGCGGAGACGTACTCGTCGACGTCGAGCAGCTCCGCCTCGCGGCCGGTGCGCACGACCAGGTCCAGGTAGAGGTCGGTCATCCGCAGCACCCGGCCGTCCCGGACGATCTCGGCGATGTCGATGTAGAAGTCCTGGTCCCGCTCGTAGCCGGGGTTCCAGCGCCAGTCGGTGAGACAGATGCCCAGCTCCGGCAGCACCCAGGTCTCCATCCACCACGCGTTCGGCCGGCCGACGATCGGGCGGCTCAGGTAGAGACCCCAGTCGTGTTCCCGGAACGTGTGGATCGCGCGCGGGTGGCCCTTGGTGTCGGTGTTGGTCCCGACCACCGGGTCGAACGTCTGGATCTTCGGGGAGTGCACCGCGGTGATCCTTCCACCGGTCCGGCTCCGGGGCGGGCCCTCCGCGGGGCGAGACTGTCGGTGGGTGCTCGTATCGTGGGTCCCGTGGCATTCGCGACAGAGGTTCCCGGCAGTGCGGCTGACGTCAGCGGGCAGGGCCCGAAGGTCCGCCTGGATCCGCACGCGCACCCCGACGCCGGCGAGACGCCGACGGGCACCCCGCTGGCGCATTCGGTGCACCGCCCGGTCGGCGAGATCGAGCGCACCGGGAACCGGTTCGAGGTGGTCAGCGAGCACGTGCCGGCCGGTGACCAGCCGACCGCCATCGCCGACCTGGACCGCAGGCTGCGCGAGGGTGAGGAGGACGTCGTCCTCATGGGCGCCACCGGTACCGGCAAGTCGGCGACCACGGCCTGGCTGATCGAGCAGCAGCAGCGGCCGACGCTGGTGATGGCGCCGAACAAGACGCTGGCCGCGCAGCTGGCGAACGAGCTGCGGGAGATGCTGCCGAACAACGCCGTCGAGTACTTCGTCTCGTACTACGACTACTACCAGCCCGAGGC
>JAKDNL010000560.1 GCA_030451825.1 Pseudonocardia sp.
TGATCAACCGTGTCGTCGGGATGATCAACTGGAAAGTGCGGCTGCCGTACTAGGGGGCGCCTCTATACGCCCGCGCTGTCGTCCTCGCCGTGTCGTGGTGCCAGCCATGAACCAACGCTAGCGAGATTCGCACCACGACAGGCACCACGCGGTGCACATACGACAGGCCCAACGAAGACGTTGGGCCTGGTCAGAGTGGGTGGAGCTGAGGGGATTCGAACCCCTGACCCCTTGACTGCCAGCGGAATGCACGCCGTGCGCGACGTCCATCCCATCCGCTGACCTGCGGGAACGTCCGCTCAGCTTCCAGGGAAGAGCCTCCGAAACCGCCCCTATCCGCACGATCCGTGAGAGATCGGTGAGAGCGGGGCGCCCCCGGCTCGGCGACGCCATCGCCGGCCGGGGACTTGATTCGACCCCACGGAGGCCGAACCCATGTCCATCCTGACCGACACCCTCACCACTCCCGCCGGCGACGCACCCACCGGGTTCTGTCCGCCCTGGTGCACCCTCGCCGGCCACTCCCCCGCCCTCGACCCGATCGACGGGACGACGCTCGTCGAGCACCGCGGAACCGTGCTGCCCGACGCCGCCGGGCACAGCATCGAACTCGTCGAAACCGTCGAGACCAGCGCCGCCGGCACGGCGCGCAGCAACGGGCCCCGGCTCATCATCGACGGCCGGTCCGACGAGGCGCTGTCCGTCGACGAGGCGCGACAGTTCCTCGCCGGTCTGGCCCTGGCCGCCGAGCTGGCCACCGGCGGTGCCCGGTGAGCGCCGCGGTCCCGGAGTTCCCGGCCCGGCCGGGCGACGTGCCGGCACTCGCCCCGCTCGGCGACGTCCTGTCCGCCGTCGGCCGGCACCGTGGCCGGCTCGTTGACGCCGCGCACGGGCTCGGCGAGCCGCAGCCGGCCGGCCAGGTGGCCGCGCACGCTGTCGCGGCCCTGGCGACCGCTCACGCCCTGGCCGAGCGGCTGCTCGACGGGCGGTGGACGGATGCGGCCGACGCGCTCGCGCACGGCGCCACCCTCGACCAGGTCGCCGCCGCGATGGGCCTCGACGTCGTCGAGCTGCGCGTCGGGATGCGGTCGTGGGCCGACGCGCAGCAGTCCAGCCACGAGCACTACGGGTCCGGTGGCCTGACGCCGGCTGAGGCCGACGAGGTGCGCGCGCTCGTCGACGACCCGGGCGGTGCCTGGTGAGCGCCGGTGCAGCCGCGGACGGGCCCTCACCGGGTGCTGAGTGGCCCGGAGACGGGCCGGAACACGCGGGCCGGGGTGACGGGGCCGGCGCTGTGGTGCCGGTCGACCCGGACCCGGCACCGCGCACGGTCTACGGGACCGCGCTGGCCGCCCGCGAGGCGGACAAGCGGCCGATCGTGCCGGCGTGGGCGCGGAATCGAGACGAGCGCCGGCAGCTCGCCGAGTGGCTCGCCCGCTACGGCGCCCACGCCACCGGCTACCACCTGACCCGCACCCCGAAGTACGCCGGCCGGCTCGCGCTGCGGGTCCCGGCCGGCGTCGGGGTCGCACTGCTCGGCGCGGTCGGCTGGGTGTTCGACCGGGAAGCCGCACCGCTGCGAGTCGCGGCCGTCGCCCGCGGCTCGGTCGACGACTACATGAAGTTGACCAAGCAGCGGAACGGGCGAGTGAAGCGGCGCGGCACGGTCGCCGGCGCCGCCCTGGTCGCCCTCGTCGTCGCCGGCCTGGTCGTCACCTGGTGGGCGCCCGGGTGGGCGCAGGCGCTCGCCCTGGCCGCCGGCGTGGTCGTGCTGGGCAAGCTCGGCACGCCGGGCGACCGGCGGGTCACCGACCCGGCCACGGTCAACACGTCCGCCCCGCCGCGCCTGACTGCGGAGGTGGTGACCAGGGCGTTGCAGTCGCTCGGGCTGGCCGCGATGGGCCCGAAGTCGGGCCCCATCTCCTACGTCGCCCCGATCACGAGGGACGGGCCCGGCTGGCGCGCAGACGTCGACCTGCCGCACGGCGTGACCGTGACCGACGTCGTCGAGCGCCGCGACCGGCTCGCGTCCGGGCTGCGCCGGCCCCTCTCCGCAGTCTGGCCGGAACCGTCCGCGGAGCAGCACGCCGGCCGGCTCATCCTGTGGGTCGGAGACCAGCCGCTCAACAAGGTGAAGCCGGCCGCCTGGCCGCTGGCCAAGACCGGCACCGTCGAGCTACTGGCCGGCACATTCCCGTTCGGCACCGACCAGCGGCAGCGGGCCGTGGCCGTGTCCCTCGACCAGACCAACATGCTCGTCGGCAGCCTGCCCGGTGGCGGCAAGACGGCCGCGGTGCGCGTGCTCGCCCTGGCCGCGGCGCTCGACGTGCACGCCGAGCTGCGGATCTTCGAGCACAAGGGCAGCGGGGACCTGGCCGCGCTGGAGAAGGTCGCGCACCGCTACGTGTCCGGCGTCTCGGATGCCGCGATCGCCGAGACCGTCGCGAGCATGCGGGAGGTTCACGCCGAGCTCGAACGGCGGGCGACGATCCTGGGCCGGCTACCCAAGGAGGTCCGCCCGGACAACAGCGTCACCCCGGAACTCGCCCGCCGGAAGGGGTCAGGGCTGCACCCGCTCGTGATGGTCGTCGACGAGGCACAAGAGGTGTTCTCCCACGCCGAACACGGGCCCGACGCCGGGAAGCTCGCCGAGGCCATCATCAAGCGCGGCCGCGCACTCGGGGTGATCCTCATCCTGGCCACGCAACGCCCCGACTCCAAGAGCCTGCCGACCGGAGTGAGCACGAACGTCGGGGTGCGGTTCTGCCTGCGGGTGATGGACCAGACCGCGAACGACATGGTGCTCGGCACGTCCGCCTACAAGACCGGCATCCGAGCGACCACGTTCACCCCGCGCGACAAGGGCATCGGCTACCTGGTCGGGGTCGGCGACGAACCCGCCGTCGTCCGCACCTACTACGTGGACGCGCTCGACGCGGAGAAGGTCGCCGCACGAGCACGGGCCGCACGGGAGGTGGCCGGCACCCTGTCCGGGTACGCGCTCGGCGAGGACGTCCCGCTCACCCCGGAGGCATCGCTACTCGACGACCTACGGACCGTGTTCGCCACCATCGAGCGTGACCGAGTGTGGTCGGAAGACGTGCTCCGCGCGCTCACCGAGCTGCGCCCGGCCCTGTACGGGACGTGGACCGCGGAGGCGCTGACAGCCGCGCTCAAGCCCTACGGGATCACCACGGGACAGGTGTGGGGACACACCCCGGAAGGGGCCGGCGCGAACCGGCGCGGCCTCACCCGCGACGCCGTCATGGCCGCCCTCGACAAGCACCGACCCAACCGCCCGGAGATCACTTCCTAGCGGTAGGGCCCGCTAGGTCTAGCACCCCCGCTAGCGGCCCATCCGGCCGCTGAACAGGGACCTAGCGCCTAGCGGGCCCTGCCGCCGTACCCGCCTATCGGCCTCAGGAGGCACCGTGGAGACCCTCGCCCTGCTAGCGCTAGTGGCCGCGGCCGGCTACGTTGCCGCCTGCGCCTGGTGGCCGTTCGCCGCCTGCCGGTGGTGCCGCGGCACCGGGCGTTCCCGCTCCCCGTCCGGGCGGGCGTGGCGCCCGTGCTGGCGCTGCGGAGGGGATGGCCGGCGCGTCCGGTTCGGGCGCCGGGTGTTCGACCTGTTCCGCGGGAGGGGTGACCGACCGTGACCGACGAGCGGGCCGCCCGCGTCGCCCGATACCGGGCCGCGCACGCCGCCGGCCGGGCCGCGTTCCACACCCGCGGGCCGCGCCGGAACCCGTACCACGGGCTCTCGCCCGACCCGGTCGAGCGCTGGTGCTCGGTGGCGTGGGCGGCCGGCTGGACGGCGGACAACCCGTTCCGGGCCGGCGGCCCGCACGACCCGTTCCCGGGTCGGCTGAGGTGACCGCGATCCGCGCCGCACTCGTCGCCGCACTCGTCGCCGTGGCCGCCGGCTGCGCCGCACCCGACCCGGCTCCGGAGCCTGCGCCGGCCCCGGTGGTCGAGCAGGTGCGGCTCTACACGCACTGCGGTATCCGCGACGCCGCGTTCGCCGGCCGCCGGTGGGTCGCGGACCCGCGCGCACCCGAGCCGGCGCCGGTCGCCGGCCCGGACGGCATCGTGCGGGTGGACGGCTACACGACCGGCGAGATGCGGCTCGTCGCCCCGGACCGCGCCCGGTTCACCGCTCCCGGCGCGGTCGTCGAGTTCGTGCCCGCCCAGCCGGGACCCGCTCGGCGGCCTTGCGCGTAGGCGGCACAGGGGTGCGCCCCGCGGTTGGCTGGGCGAGCTGACCGCGGGGCGCACCTGCAACGAGCGAAGCACCCGCCGGCTACGGGCGAGGCACGGGGGTCACG
>JAKDNL010000067.1 GCA_030451825.1 Pseudonocardia sp.
GGTGGCGGCAGGCTCAAGCACGACGGCCGCGGCGACCTTCTCGCCCCACTGCCGGTCCGGCACGCCGAACACGGCGGCCGCGGCGACCGCGGGGTGCTCGAGCAGAACCGCCTCGATCTCGCCGGGGGAGAGGTTCTCCCCGCCACGGACGATGACGTCGTCGAGCCGGCCGTGGACGAAGAGGTAGCCGCCCGCGTCGAGGGTCCCGGCGTCGCGGGTGGTGAACCAGCCCTCGGCGTTCGTCCCGGTATGCGACAGGTACTCCCCGGACACCTGTTCGCCGCGGACCCAGATCTCGCCGCGCTCGCCGACCGGCACGGGAGCGCCCTCGGCGTCCCGAACGGTGACCTCGACCGACGGCAGCGGCCTGCCGACCGAGCCCAGCCGGGCCCGGACGGCGGGATCGACGGAGCCGAACGCCTCACGGTGCTCCTCGGGGCCCAGGACGGCGACGGTGCTGGAGGTCTCGGTGAGACCGTAGGCGTTGACGAACCCGACGCCCGGTAGCAGGCGCAGCGCCCGCTCGATGACCGCGACCGGCATCGGCCCGCCGCCGTAGGACAGCGAGCGCAGCGCGGGCAGGCCCCGCCCGTCCGTCTCGACGACGTCGAGGATCCGGTCCAGCATCGTCGGCACGACCATCGCGTGCGTGACCGACTCCTCGCGGGCGAGGTCCACCCACGCCGCCGGGTCGAACGCGGCCATGCGCAGCACCCGGCGCCCGGAGTAGGCGTTCGAGAGCACCGCCGAGACCCCGGCGATGTGGTATGGCGGCACGCTGACCAGCGACGCGTCGCCCTCGGCCGATCCCGCGAACTCTACAGTAGACAGAATGTAGGCGGTGAGGTTGCGGTGCCGCAGCACCGCGGCCTTCGGCTCGCCGGTGGTACCGCTGGTGAACAGCAGCACGGCGATGTCGTCCGGGTCGCCCGCGGGGATGTCGAGCAGCGGGGCGCCGGGGTCCTCGGCGACGTCGAGGATCTCCTTGACGTCGCGCAGCTCGACGCCCTCGACGCAGCCGATCCGCTCGGCCACGCCTTCCCCGACGACCAGGGTCGCCGGCGCCATCCGGCGCACGACGGCACCCAGCTGTGCGTCGGTGAGGCGGTAGTTGAGCGGCACGTACGGCTTACCGGCGAGCGCCGCACCGAACAGGGTCAGCGGGACGGCGTCGGAGTTGAGATCGACGAGCCCGACCTGCGCGCCCCCGGACGCGGCGAACAGGGCCCCGACCCGGCGGGCGCGCAGGCCCAGCTCGGCGAAGGTCACCCCGCCCGCCCGGGGGCCGAGGGCCACCCGGTCGCCGTGACCGTCGGACGCCATCTCCAGCAGCATCCCGAGATGCATGATCGTCCTCCCTGTGGCTCAGCGCCCGGTCCAATGCGGGGTGCGTCTCTCCGCAAAGGCGCGGGCACCCTCCGCGGCGTCGTGGCTGTCGAACACCGGCTTGACCGCCGCGGCGAGTGCCTCGCGGTCAGGGTCCCCGATCTCGCCGTACATCAGCTCCTTGGTGACCCGCACCGCCAGTGGGCCGTTCGCGGCGATCCGTTCGGCCAGCGCGAGTGCGGTGGGCAGCACCTCGGCGGCCGGTACCACCCGGTTGACCAGGCCCATCTCCCGGATCCGCGCGGAGTCGACGAGCTCGCCGGTGAGGCCGAGCTCGAGGGCGTACGCGAGCGGGATCCGGCGAGGGAGCCGGGTCCCGCCGCCGGCCGCGATCAATCCGCGCGACACCTCGGGTAGACCGAATCGGGCCGTCTCGGAAGCCACCACCAGATCGCACGCCAGGGCCAGCTCCAGGCCGCCGCCGACGGCGGTCCCGTTCACGGCGGCGACGACCGGCTTCGGGTACACCCGCGCGGTGAGGACGTCGAGGCCCGGGCCGTCGACCTCGAGGCCGCCCGATGCGAACGCCTTGAGGTCCATCCCCGCGCAGAAGATCTTCTCGCCGGCGCCGGTGAGTACCAGGGCGCGGACCTCGTCGTCCGCCTCCGCCTCGGCGAGGGCGCGCCCGATCCCGGTCATGGTGGGGCCGTCGAGCGAGTTCGCGGCGTGCGGGCGGTTGAGCGTGACCACCGTGAGCGGGCCGCGGCGCTCGACGAGGACCGGCTGGTCGCTCACAGCATCCTCGGAGGTCACGGCGCCGCCACCTCCAACACCATGGCCGAGCCCATCCCGCCGCCCGCGCACATCGCGGCGACCGCGATCCCGCCACCGCGGCGGCGCAGCTCGTGCACCAGCGTGGCGACCATCCGGGCGCCGGTGGCGGCGACCGGGTGGCCCAGCGAGCACCCGCTGCCGCTGACATTGACGATCTCCTCGTCGATGCCGAGCCGCCGGGTGGTGGCCACGCACATCGAGGCGAACGCCTCGTTGATCTCGAACAGGTCGACGTCGCCGACGGCCAGGCCCGCCCGCTGCAGCGCCTTGGGGATCACCCGGACCGGCGCCAGGCCCGTCTGCGCGGGGTCCACCCCGACCGACGCCCAGGACCGCACGACGGCCAACGGGGTAAGTCCACGCTCGGCCGCGAGGGTGTCCGAGGTCAGGGTCACCGCGGCGGCGGCGTCGTTGATGCCCGAGCTGTTGCCCGCCGTGATGCTGAACCCGTCGATCTCCGGGTGCAGGGGTTTGAGCGAGGCCAGCTTCTCCATCGTGGTCCCGCGGCGCGGGTGCTCGTCGACCTCGAAGACGGTGTGGGAGCCGTCGGTGCGGCGGACCTTCATCGGCACGATCTCGTCGGTGAACCGGCCCTCGTCGATCGCGGCGACAGCGCGCTGGTGCGAGCGCAGCGCCCAGGCGTCCATCTCCTCGCGGGTGACCTCGCCGATCTGCGCGGCATTCCAGCCAACGGTGATCGACATGTCCATGTTCGGCGCGTCGGGCCGGTCCGGGTGTGTCGGCGACGTCCAGTTCTCGATCCAGTCCTGGGTGCCCGGTTGCCGGTAACGCGAGACCGGGGCGGTCGACCGGGACTCGACGCCCCCGGCGATCACCGCGGAGTCCATCCCCGACCGGATGCTGCCGGCCGCGGTCGCGACGGCGGTCAGCCCTGAGGCGCAGTGCCGGTTGAGCGCGACGCCGGGGACCTCGACCAGGCCGGCGGTGACCGCGGCGTGCCGGGCGATGTCGCCGCCGCCGTACATCACCTCGCCCAGCACCAGGTCGTCGATGTCGACGGCGGCGAGGCCGCTGCGTTCCACCGAGGCCTCGACGATCGTGTGGGCCAGGTCGAGCGCGCTGGTGTCGGCCAGCGTGCCCTTGCGGAAGGTGCCGATGGCGGTGCGGCACGCGGAGACGACGACGGCGTCGGGCATGGGGGCTCCTCGCGGGTGGCGGACGGCGGGGGCGACGGTCCGGGCCTCGCCGCCGATGTCCCGGAGTCTAGATCGCCCACGCCACTTCTGACAACAGCGTTCACTTACGGTCTGTCCACATCAGGTGGCATCCTGCCATTGCCAGCGGCGAGGTAACTGGCTAGATTTCTGACGTTCTGTCGTCCTGGCGTCGGTGCCGGGACAGGAAGAGGGGCGAGCGATGACGCGACCGGCCTTCCGGACCCTGCCGGAGGTGACGGCGGACTCCCGGGCCTTCTGGACCGGGGGTGCCGATGGAGAGCTGCGGATCCACCGCTGCCGATCCTGCGGACGGTACTTCCACCCGCCGGCCCCGGCGTGTTTCCGCTGCCGCAGCAGGGAGGTCGGGCCCGAGCCGGTCTCCGGCCGCGCCACGGTCGCGTCGTACACCCTCAACTACCACCCGTGGTTCGGCGAGGCGTTCCCGATTCCGTACGTGGTCGCCGTTGTCGAGCTGGATGAGGAGCCGGACACCCGGCTGACCACGCAGATCGTGGACTGCGACCCGGAGTCCGTGCGGTTCGGTATGGCGGTCGAGGTGGATTTCGAGCAGCACGAGGACGTGTGGGTGCCGGTCTTCCGGCCTGCGAGCGGGGGGAACCGGGCGTGAGCTTCGTCGACGACAGGACCGTCATCACCGGCATCGGCCAGTCCGAGGTCGGGCGCAAGCTCGGCCGCGGCGGGACCGACCTTGCGATCGACGCGGCGTTGGAGGCGATCGCGCACGCCGGCCTCGATCCGTCGGACATCGACGGGGTCGCCAGCTACCCCGGCCCGGTCGCGGCCGAGGGCGGGTTCGTGGGTGCCGCCACGCACGACGTACGCGACGCACTGGGCCTGCGCACCACCTGGCACCTCAGCGGCGTCGAGACCCCGGGCCAGGCCGGCACGCTGCTCGACGCGGCGGCGGCGATCGCCACCGGTCGGGCCACGCACGTGCTGTGCTTCCGCAGCGTCTTCGAGTCCAGTGCGCAGGCGCTGGGCCGGGCGGCCGCGCTCACCGGCATGCCCTCCCGGGCGGCCGGGCACGCCGAGTTCCGGATGCCGTTCGGGGCGGCATCGCCGGCGAACTGGATCGCGCTGTACGCCATGCGCTACATGCACGAGTTCGGGCTCACCCGTGAGCAGCTCGGGCAGATCCCGCTCAACGGCAGGCGCAACGCGGCGCGCAACCCGAAGGCGATCTACACCGCCCCGATGAGCATGGACGACTACCTCTCCGTGCGGATGGTCTCCTACCCGTTCGGGCTCTACGACTGCGATGTCCCGTGCGACGGCGCCACCGCGATCGTGCTGTCCCGGCGGGACGCGGCAGGCGAGTCGGGCAGGCCGCCGATCGCGATCGAGGCCGCCGGCTCGGGCCTCTACGAGCGACACACCTGGGACCAGCGGGCGGACCTGACCACGATGGCGGCGCACGACGCGGCCGATCACATGTGGTCGCAGACGAACCTCACCCCGGCCGACGTCGACTTCGCCGAGCTCTACGACGGGTTCAGCTACCTGTGCCTGCAGTGGATCGAGGCGTTGGGCTTCTGCAAACACGGCGAGGCGGGGGCGTTCCTGGGCGAGTCGGAGCGCATCGCCCTCGACGGCGAGCTGCCGGTCAACACCCACGGCGGCCAGCTCTCCGCGGGCCGGCTGCACGGATACGGGTTCCTGCACGAGGCCTGTGCCCAGCTGTGGGGCGAGGCGGGGGAGCGGCAGATCCCGAAGGACGTGGAGGTCGCGGCCGTCGGCATCGGCGGCGGGCCCGAGGCGGGCTGCCTGCTGCTGCGCCGCGAGGGCTGACTCCGGCCAGGGCCGGCCGCAGCCAGGACCGGGCCCGGCCCCTGCCGACGGGTGGGCCCACCGGCCGCGAACTAGAGTGGCCCGGTGACGCAGGACGAGGTGCTCCGGCGGGCGAGCTACGGCGCGCACAGTCCGGTGGTGGGGGAGCGGGGCGGCCGGACCCGCCGGCACGTCCTCGACGTGGCACTCGCCCAGATCGCCCGGCACGGGCTGCACGCTGCGTCCGTCGACGACATCGCCACCGCCGCGGGCATCTCGCGCGCCACGCTGTACCAGTACTTCGCGAGCAAGGACGAGATCTTCTCGGAGCTGCTCGCGGAGTGCGGCGGGGCGCTGATGCGCGTCGTGCGCAGGCTCGGTCCGCTCGGCCCCACCGCGCAGGGTTTCGACAACCTGCACTGGTGGCTCGGCGAGTGGGCCTGGGTGTACGACCGCTACGCGACGATGTTCGCGCAGTGGAACCAGCTCGACGCCCCCGCCAGCGACTACCGGCCGACGGTGTCGGGCTTCGTCGACGCCTACACCTCGCGGATCGCGTCGCGGTTGGAGTCCTCCGGCTACTCGGCACCGCCCGAGGTCGACCTCGCGGCCGCGGTGATGCTCGTCGTGCACCGGTTGAACGCGTTCCGGTCCACCCGCGGCGTCACCGCCTCCGCGGTCCCGGACGAGGTGTTGCTCGACGGCCTGGCCGTCACCGTGCAGCTGGTGCTGTTCCCGGACACTCCGGATGCCGTTCTGGCGAGCCTCGGCGCCGTCACCGCCGGGGCCGAGGTCGGCTCGGCCCCGCCGTCTCCCGTGCCGTCGGACCGGTTCGCCGGGCGCAGCGCGCGGGTCCGCCGGACCGTGCGCGACGTGCTCGACGCCGCGGCCCGGGTCTTCGCCGAGCGCGGCTACCAGGCCGTGAGCATGGACGAGATCGCCACCGCGGCCGGTGTCGCGCGGGGTACCGTCTACAAGTACTTCTCGGACAAGGGCGACCTGCTCTCGGTGCTCGCGGAGGAGGCGCACATCGAGCTCGTCGAGCTGCTCGCCCGGCTACCGGACCCGGGCGCCGGGCGCCCGTTGCAGGCCTGGCTGCACGCCTACCTACCGGCCTACCGGCGACACGCCGGCGTGGTCGGAGTGTGGGCGGACCGGCAGGTGACCACGCCCGTGGTGCTCGAGCACGCCGACGGGGTGTCCGCGGCCCTGCGCGCGAACCTCGCCCGGGTGCTCGGCCACGTCGACCGGAGCTACCCCTTCGACCTGCGGGTCGCCACGCTCGTCGCCTCGGCCGCACTCGAACGGCTGCCGCTGGGCCTGACCGTGCGGGGCCGGGACGTGGCCGACGACGAGGTGGTCGAGACCATGGCCGCCTTCCTCGAGCGGGGGCTGCTCAACCCCGGGAACCCGCCGCCCTGACCGCCGGCCCGCCCTCCAGCAGCGCCAGGGTGCCGAGGTCGTCGGTGGCGACCGAGAACCGGTGGATGGCGGTGTGGTTGTCCTGCCCCCAGTGGTCCCGCGTGCCCATCCAGCTCATCAGCCCGTACATCGCCCACCGGCGGTAGTCCTCCCACCAGGTCTCCTGGTCGGGCACCTCGCGCACGCCCGCGGCCCGCAGCGCGTCGCGGTAGTGCGCGAGCAGGTCACGTTCGGCGGCCCGCCGCTCCTCGATCGTCAGCGCGCCGACGACGAAATAGCTCATGTCCCGCAGCCCGCTGCCTGTCCGCGCCATCTGCCAGTCCAGCCAGATCCGCGTGCCGTCCGGCCGCCGGTAGGTATTGCCCAGGTAGGAGTCGCCGTGCACGAGCGTCACCGGGCCACGACGGTCGCGGGCCCACACGTTGAGCAGGTCGTAGGCGCGCAGGAACCGCTGCGGGTCGGCGACCATCCACGCGGGCAGCCGCTCGCGGTACACGTCGCGGCCCAGGTTCTCCTCGACGAGCCACCAGATCGTCCGCGGCTGGTCGCAGTCGCCGGGGGTGTCCATCGAGCGCGGCAGCCAGCGCGCCGCGTGCAGCGCGGGGGCGTCCCAGAAGCGGGCCTGCAGGACGGCGAGGTCGTCGAGGGCGCGCGCGACTCCGTCGATCCCGAGGTGCTGGTAGGTGCTGCCGAACTCCCCGCCCAGCTCGACCAGGTCCTCGAGCACCACGAGCCCCCGGGTGCTGTCGGCGTCCCAGTCCCCCAGGTACGCGCGCGGGACCGGGAGGCCGTGGTCGGTCAGCAGGTCGTGGTAGACGCGGGCCTCGGTGCGGCAGATGTCAAACGGGTTCGGTGTGCCGGTGAAGTTGCCCTTCAGACAGAGGTGGCCCGGTAGCCCCGCGGCGCGCCCTGCGGCGTTGTACTCGACCGCCACCCGCACCTTGGAGGTGTGGGTGCTGCGCACCTCGACGGTCTCCAGTCGCTCGACGACCGTGCCCGGGTGGCGCCGGGCCAGCATCCTGCCGAGCCACTCGGCCGTCAGGTCCGCGCAGTGCTCCGGCAGGGGGTCGCGGCGGCCGTAGGGTCCGTGCGGCCCTCGTGGGTCGTGGCTCACACCGGCTCCCCTGCGGGGACGGCGAACCGCGTCCGCAGCTCCGCCTTGGCGATCTTGCCCAGTCCGGTCCTCGGCATGGCGTCGACGGTCTCCAGTCGTTCCGGCAGTTTCTGAACCATCAGCCCGGCGGCCCGCAGGTCCGCGGCGATCTCGGCGAGGCCGGGTGGCCGGGCCGGGTCGGCCGGCCGCACCACGGCACACACGAGCTCGCCCCGCGTCGCGTCCGGCAACCCGACGACGGCGGCCTCCGCGACCGCCGGCAGCTCCCGCAGCAGGCCCTCGATCTCGACCGCCGAGAGGGTCTCACCCTTGCGGATGATCACGTCCTTGATCCGGCCGGTGACGGTGACGTGCCCCGACGGCGCGAGCCGGACGACGTCGCCGGTCCGGAGCCAGCCGTCGGCTGTGAAGGCGGCGGTGTCGTGCGTCGGGTCCGTGTACCCAGTGGTCACCGAGATGCCCCGCAGCTGCAGCTCGCCCTGGGCGCCGGGCGGGAGCACCTCGCCGTCCGAACCCACGACCCTGGCGTCGAGGTGGGGCAGGAGCCTGCCGTCGGTGGCGGCGAGCACCGCGTCGTCGTCGCGCACGTCGGCGACCGCGACCATGAGGACCTCCGTCATCCCGTAGCTGTGGGCGATCCGGGCTCCCAGCTCGGAGCGCAGCGCGTGGTAGAGCCGCGACGGCAGCGGAGCCCCGCCGCCGCCGAACAACCGCAGCGTGGGCAGCGGGTGCGTGCCGCTACGCCGGTGTTCCTCGAGGACCGCCTGGTAGAGCGCCGTGCTGCCGCCCACGATCGACACCCCGTGGTCACGGAAGGTGGCCAGCGTGCGCGGCGGGTCGAAGGCCTCGACCAGTACCGTCGGCGTCCCCGTCAGCAGGCTGATGGCGAGGTACTGGCTGCCGCCCAGGTGGGCGATCGGGAAGGCGATGCACCCGACGTCGTCGGGCCGGGCGCCCGCGGTCGACCCCTCCGCGAACCCCGTCGCCGCGGCGATCACGCCGCGATCGGTGTGCTGGGCCGCGCGGGGGGCGCCGGTCGTCCCCGAGGTCGGGTAGGCCCACGTCACCCGGTCCGGATCGGACGGGGGCGGCGGTAGGTCGGGAGCACCGGGGCCCGCGGCGGTCCCGTTGTCCGGCACCGCGGTCGGGACGTGCCCGAGTCCGTTCGCCGCGAGGACCGCGCGGACGAGCGACTCGTGGTCGGTGCCCCTCCAGACCCCCGGCACCAGCACGAGGTCGGGACGGCCCGCCGCGAGCAACGCCCCCAGCTCCCGCTCCCGGTACATGATCAGCAGCGGCATCTGGAACGCGCCGAGCCGGGTCAGGGCGAGCATCACCAGCACCGTGGAGACTCGGTTGGGCAGCTGCCAAGCGACCCGGCTCCCCTGGCCCACACCGCGGGCGGCGAGCCCGGTGGCGGTGGCCTCCGCCCGCTCCCGCAGGTCGGCGAAGGTCAGCCGCGCGCCGTTCTCGTCGACGAGTGCCAGGGCGTCGGGGCTCGTCCGGGCCCGCCGCTCGACGAGCTCCCAGTAGGTCTCAGACCGCATCGGCCGCATCCTCCCGGTGGGGGCTCGCGAGGGGCGGCTCCTCCGCCGCGCGGTCCGGGACGAGGCCGCCCGCGTCCGTCCGCGGCGCCGTCGTGATCACCGCGATGCCCAGCACGGCGGCGGCCGCGAGCAGCAGAGCCGGGGCGTATGGGCTGCCGGTGGCCGCGGTGAGCCGGGCCGCGTAGTACGGAGCGAACCCCGCGCCGAGGACCGAACCGATGTTGAAGCCGATGGCGGCCCCCGTGTAGCGCACCCGGGCCGGGAAGAGCCCGGTGAACGCCGAGTACGCCGGCGGCGGAGCGGCGCCGGCCAGGCCGACGAGGAACCACAGGGCCACCCCGACCAGGATGATCGGCGTCCCCGCCGTCCCCAGCGCCAGCATGATCGGGACCACGGTCACCAGGAGGGCGACGAGCACGGTGACGAGCACGGCCTGTCGACCGAAGCGGTCCACCGCCACCCCGCTGAGCAGGGCGAACGGCAGAGCGAGGGTCAGCGCGACCGCGGCGATGACCGAGACGGTCGCCGCGGGCAGTCCGGCGGTCGTTTGCAGGTAGATGGGGATGTAGGCCGCGGTCGTGTACCCGACCAGGCCGACCGCGACGGACAGTGCGGCGACCCGGAGCACCGCGCGCCAGTGCTCGCGCAGGACCTCCCGGACCGGCGAGGTCGGGACCTCCTGCCGGGCGACGACCGCCCGGAACTCCGGGGAGTCCTCGAGCCGGACCCGGTAGACGAGGCACAGGATCGTCAGGGGCAGGGAGATCAGGAACGGGATGCGCCAGCCCCAGGTGGCCATCTGGTCGCCCGAGACGAGCGTTGCGAGCGCGACGACCGCGGGTGCGACCGCGACACCGGTCGAGAACCCGAGCGGAGTCATGGCGCTGAACAGTCCGCGCCGCTTCGCGGTGCTGTACTCGGCGACAAACGTCGCCGATCCCATGAGCTCGCCGCCCGCGGAGAACCCCTGCAGGAGCCGGAGGAGCACCAGCAGGACCGGTGCGGCGAGGCCGATGGCCCCGTGGGTGGGCAGGACCCCCATGGCGAAGGTCGCGGCGCCCATCAGCGTCACGGTGATCACCAGGGTGTGCCGCCGCCCCAGCCGGTCACCCATCCGGCCGAAGAAGAACCCGCCGATCGGCCGGGCGACGAATCCCGCGGCGAACACCAGCAACGACGAGAGCACCGCGGTGACTGTGCTGCCGCCCGGGAAGAAGAGGGGCGCGGTGTAGACGACCAGGTAGGCGTACACCGCGAAGTCGTACGACTCGATCATCGTGCCCAGCAGGCCCGCGATCGCGGCACGCCGGGCGAGGGGTGGTGTGGGGCTGACGCTCGGCTGGCTCATGGTCCTCACTTCGTCGTGACCGGACGGAGCGCTCCGCAGCCCGCGGAGCGGCAAGTCAGAGCACGGCGCCGGAGATCTTCAGCTCGAGGATCCGGTCCATGTCGAGGCCGAGCTCGCCCAGGACCTCGTCGGTGTGCTCGCCGTGGACGGGGGCGCGCCGGGTGTCGCCGGTCTCGCCGTTGAACTGCAGCGGCGCCGGGACCAGCCGGAACGGGGTGCCGTTGGCGTCCTTGAGCTCGTTGAGGTATCCGTTGGCGACGACCTGCGGATCGTCGAGGACCTCCAGCGGTGTCTGCACCGGGGCCCAGGCGCCGCGGCCGCGGCCCAGGACCTCCTGCGCCTCGGCGAAGCTCAGCGCGCCGAACAGGGCGGAGATCTCGACGATCGCCTCCTTGTTGTTGCGCATCCGGGAGGCGTGGTCGGCGAACCGGGGATCGGTGACGAGGTCGGGACGGCCGAGGGCGGTGGTGAGCTCCGGCCAGTAGCGGTCCGACTCCAGCATGACCAGGGACACGAACCGGCCGTCCTGGGTGCGGTAGCTGTTGACCAGCGCATTGGGGGCGTCTGCCGGGTTGTAGCGCGGGATCCGCTCGATGCCGAAGGCGGCCGAGGCGGCGAGGTTCGCCCCGTTGGCCCACGCGCCCGTCGCCAGCAGGGAGTTGTCGACGGTCAGCGCCTCGCCGGTGCGTTCGCGGTGCAGCAGGGCCGCGGAGATCCCACCGGCGATCGTCAAGCCGCCCAGCACGTCGCCGAACGCGGCGCCGGGCTGGGTGACCGGGTAGCCGAGCTCATCCGGGCTGGCGGTGTCCGCCGCACCCGAACGGGCCCAGAAGGTCGAGTTGTCGTAGCCGCCGCGGTCGGCGTCCGGGCCGTGCTGGCCGTGCGCCGACCCGCGGACGTAGACGATCCGCGGGTTCACGGCGCGGATGTCCTCGACGTCGATCCGCAGCTTCGTGCGCGCGGCGGGCAGGAAGTTGGTGAGGAACACGTCGGCCCTCGCGGCGAGCTCCAGCAGCAGCTCGCGGCCTTCCTCGGACTTGAGGTCGAGGCCGACGCTGCGCTTGCCCCGGTTCGGCAGCTCGACCATGTGCGCGACCCCGCCCTGGGGTACGAGGCCGGAGGTGACCAGGCCCCGTTGGGGGTCGCCGGTCTCCGGGTGCTCGACCTTCAGCACGTCGGCACCCCACTCGGCGAGGATCCCGCCGGCGACGGGGACGTAGGTCCAGGAGGCGACCTCGAGCACCCTGATCCCGTTCATGATGGCGACCATGTGGACGGCTCCTCGTCGTCGAGTCCGGTGTGGGACCCGGGCATCGCGGCCCGAGCGCTGAGGACGTTAGCAGCGATCTGACTAGAGTGTCACCCTTCTCGCGTGGGTTTGGGCACGAGAAGTGTCGAGCTATGGATCCATGGTTCTGACTCGACGTATGCTCCTGTGGTGTCTCTGACGGAAACGGGCGGGCCGACGGCGGCCGTCCACGGTGAACCGGCCCTCGACCTGCTCGACCTGCTCACCCTCGAGCCCATCGGCGCCGACGTCTTCCGCTCCACCTGTCTGTTCGCCGACGGCCCCTACGCACTCTTCGGCGGTCAGGTGGCGGCCCAGGCGCTGCGGGCCGCGGGGCTGACGGTGCCGGAGGACCGGGTGCCGCACTCGCTGCACGGGTACTTCGTGGCCGCGGGCACCGCGGCCGAGCTCGTGGAGCTGACCGTGGAACGGGACCGCGACGGCCGGTCCTTCTCCGCCCGCCGAGTGGTGGTCCGGCAGGCGGGGCGGATCATGTTCAGCATGGGGGCGTCGTTCCAGGTGGCCCCGACGGGCGGGGCGGGGCTAGATCTGACCCCATCCCCGCAGGTAGTCGAGCCGGACGGGCTGCCGGGCGTCGGCCTGCACCGGATGGCGTCGTTCGAGGGGCGGTTCCCCCCGCACGACGGGCCCGCCGGCCTGCCCCCGACCTTCTGGGCGCGCTGCACGACCCCACTCGGTGAGTCCCCGATCCTGCACGCCTGCGCACTGACCTATCTCTCGGACTTCTCCAGCGGGCTGCTCGGGCTGCTCGGGCTGCACGAGCGAACCGGATCGAGGACCGGGCCGAGCCTCGACCACGCGCTCTGGTTCCATCGCCCCGCCCGGCTCGACGACTGGGTGCTCCTTGACATGACCGCGCGCACCGTCGGAGCGGACCGCGGCTGGTACACCGGGACCGTCCATACCGCCGACGGGATGCTGGTCGCGAGCCTGGCCCAGGAGGCACTGTTCCGGCCGGGTCGGGCCCCCGAGGGCTGGTTCGCCGAGCCTCCATCGGCCCCGTCCGCCCCGCCGGCCGGCGACCGGGAACAGCCCGAGGACAGGATCCGGTGAGCCGCCAGGGGCACCCGGGACACGGCCCTCGCGAGCCGGTCACGCGCGGCGCGCCGGCCGTGCCGGGATCGATCCGCCGGACCATCGTGACGGATGCGGAGGGCGGACGCTCGCCGGGCGGAGTTCTGGCCCTGCGCGGCTCGGCCCGGGACCTGCACGTCGGCCCGGCCGGCGGCGCGACCGTCGTCGACACCGCCACGACCGACCTGGTGATCGATCGGTCGGCGGGCGCCCCGGTGGTCGCCGAGCTCGTCACGATGCCCGCCCGGCCCGGCGCCGGGGTCCTCGTCGGCGGGTCCGCGCAGTCCGGGTTCCGGGCCGCCCTGGCCGCCGCGCTGCCCGAGGAGCAGGCGACCGGGTCCCTGCTGTACCGGCTGCTCGACGACGTCCCGGGCATGATGATCATCTCGGGCTACGCCTGGGCTGTCGAGCCGCCTGTCGATGTGGCCGCGGGCGGGGGCCGCACACCGCCCGCGAACGTCTGCTCCGGGTGGCGTTCCGACGGCACGATGATGGTGGCCATCCGCCGCGACGGCGGACTGCCGCCGATGTCGGGTCCCGCCGCACCGGATCTCGCGGCCGACGGCCCGGGGGCCTGGCACCCGCATCGCACGCAGCAGCCCGGCGAAGTACGCCGCGTCCGGCGCACGGACGTCGTCACCGCTGGTGCGGTGGTCCGCGTCGAGGCGATGTTCCGGGACACCTACCGGGACACCGCGGGCGCCGAGTCGGTCGTCCACGAGTACCGGCTCGAGGTGCAGGTCGACCGGGCCGACCGACGGATCCGTACCGTGCGGGCCGAGCCGAGGGTGCTCCCGTGGACCGAGTGCCCGATCGCCGCCGCGAGCGCCGAGCGGCTGGTGGGTCTCGAGATCGACCTCGTCCCGCGGGTGGTGCGGGCCGGCTTCGCGGGGACGAGCACCTGCACCCACCTGAACGACGCGCTCCGTGCGCTGGCCGACGTGCCCGCCCTGCTCGCCCATCTGGAACGACCCGCGGCGCCCGGGTTGTAGAGCACCCTCCCGAAAGCCGCCCCGAGAAGGAGGACGATGCACCTCGATGTGGTCCTGCCGCCCCGCACCCCCGGCGTCGCCGGCCGCGAGGCGGAACTCGCCGAGCACCGGGGATTCGGTGCGCTCTGGGCGAGCGAGGTCCGGTCCGATCCCTTCCTGACCCTCGGGGTCGCGGCGGGGACGACCCGCCGGATCGAGCTCGGCACCGCGATCGCCGTGGCCTTCGCCCGCAACCCGATGTCGACCGCCGCCGTGGCCGACGACCTCCAGGCGCTGTCCGGCGGCAGGCTGCTGCTCGGGCTGGGCACCCAGGTCCGGGCACACGTGACCCGCCGGTTCTCGATGCCCTGGTCGCGACCGGCGGCACGGATGCGCGAGTACGTCCTCGCCCTGCGCGCGATCTGGTCCGCCTGGCACGACGAGACGCCGCTGGACTTCGCGGGCGAGTTCTACACCCACACCCTCATGACGCCGGTGTTCGTCCCCGAACCGCACGGGCACGGTGCCCCGCCCGTCTTCGTGGCCGGCGTGGGGAAGGCGATGACCCGGGTCGCGGGCGAGGTGGCGGACGGCTTCGTGTGCCACGGGTTCACCACCGGGAAGTACCTCCGGGAGATCACGTTGCCCGCGCTCGCCCGCGGGCGAGCCGAGCCCGGTGCTCCCGCGTCGAGCCCCGTGGTGGTCGGCGGCCCCATGATCGCGACCGGCCGGGACGACGCGGAGATCGCCGCGGCGATCCGGCGGGTCCGCGGGCAGGTCGCCTTCTACGCGTCGACGCCGGCGTACCGGCCGGTGCTCGACCTGCACGGCTGGGGCGACCTCGGGACCGAGCTGCACGCGCTGACCAGGGCGGGTCGGTGGACAGAGCTCCCGGGCCTGATCTCGGACGACGTGTTCGACGAGTTCGCCGTCGCCGGCCCGCCCGCACAGGTGGGCTCGGAGATGCACGCCCGCTTCGCGGGTGTGGTGGACCGGGTCTCGCTCTCCCTCGACGCGGACGCCGCGCCCGAGCTGTTCGAGGAGATCGCCGACGCGTTCCGGTCGACCGGGGAGGAGCGCACGTGAACGACGTTCTGCGCATCGAGGACACCGGCGCGGTCCGCACCCTCACGCTGCACCGCCCGCAGGCGAGAAACGCCTTGGACGGCGAACTGGTGTCGGCCCTCTTCCGGGCGCTGGAGGAGGCCGACGCCGACGGAGAGGTCCGCGCGATCGTCCTGACCGGCACCGATCCCGCATTCTGCGCCGGGGTCGACCTGAAGCAGGCGGCGGCGGAGGGCGTCGCGTACTTCCGTCGGTTCGAGGAGGAGAACTGCGTGGCCCGGGTCGCCGAGTGCCGGACACCGGTGGTGTGTGCGGTCAACGGGCACGCGTTCACCGGAGGGCTCGAGATCGTCCTCGGGTGCGATGTGGTGCTCGCCTCCGACCGGGCCGTGTTCGCCGACACCCACGTCCGGGTCGGCGTCCTGCCCGGCGGCGGGCTGACCGCCCGTCTGCCGCAGCTGGTCGGACCGGCGTGGGCCCGCCGGATGTCGATGACCGGGGAGATCGTCGACGCCCGCCTCGCCGAACGGATCGGGCTGGTGACCGAGATCGTCCAGCACGAGGACCTCCTGCGTCGCGCAGGGGAGATCGCCGCGGCCGTCGCCGAGGTGCCCGCCCCGGCCATGACCGCGCTCAAGCGGATCTACACCGAGGGCAACGCGAGCATCATCGACCGGGCGCTGGCGATCGAGTCGTCGATCGCATCCCGCGCGAGCGACCCGGGGGGTGTGGAGAACCGGTACCGCGATGTCGCCGAACGGAACCGCGAGCGAGTTGCGTCCCGGTCGCGCGAAGGGGTCACTCCGCGACCGAGGGAAGCAGATCTGAACAGTGCGTCAGAATAACACCCTTTAGTCCACTTAAGACTCTGATCGTTGGCGCGTCCTGGTTGAGTCCCAGGCTCGCTACATTCGCCCGTTCGGCGACTTGGATTGCTATTATCCCAGTTCATAGACTTGTACGCGACGGCTGTCGACGGTGCACGATGATCGCGGTACGGTCTTCGCATCGGTTCCGACTTCGGCACCGAAGGTGACACGACTGTCGGAGGACTGGTGACGGCGACGATTCCACCGGGTGCGGTGCAGGGCGAGGTTCGGCTGCTGATCGACGGTGATCTCGGTGAGGCGGTCTCGGGGCGGCGGTATGACAACGTGAACCCGGCCACCGAGCAGGTTCTCGGTCGGACCGCCGATGCCGGAGCCGAGGACATGGACCGGGCGATCGCCGCCGCGCGGAGGGCGTTCGACGAGACCGAGTGGTCGACTGATCGGGAGTTGCGCAAGCGGTGCCTCTCGCAGCTGCAGACGGCGCTGGAGGACGAGAAGGAGGCACTGCGGGCGGAGCTCGTCGCCGAGGCAGGTGCTCCGGTGGCGGTGACGCACATCGCGCAGCTGGAGTGGCCCTTGACCGATGGTCTGCGTGCGCCGATGGCGCTGATCGACTCCTTCGCCTGGGAGCGCGAGCTGCCCGACACGAACCTGATCGGGCCGAGCCACCGGGCGGTGTGGAAGGAGCCGGTGGGCGTCGTGGCCGCGATCGTGCCGTGGAACTTCCCGTTCGAGGTGACGATCAACAAGCTCGGCCCGGCGCTGGCCGCCGGGAACACCGTCGTGCTCAAGCCTGCGCCGGACACTCCGTGGAACGCCACCCGTATCGGCCGGATCGTCGCAGAGCTCACCGATTTCCCGGCCGGCGTGGTGAACGTCGTGCCGACGTCGGACGACGCGGTGGCCCAGCTGCTGGTGACCGATCCACGGGTGGACATGGTGTCGTTCACCGGATCGACCGGCGTCGGCCGGCGCATCGTGGAACTCGCGGCTCCGACGATGAAGCGGACGCTACTGGAGCTGGGTGGTAAGTCCGCGATGCTCGTGCTCGACGACGCCGATCTGGCCGCCGTCCTCCCCCAGGCCGGTATGGGTGCGTGCATGCACGCCGGGCAGGGATGTGCGTTGACCACGCGGGTCCTGTTGCCCCGGGCCACCTACGAGCAGGGCGTGGAGATTCTCGCGGAGGTCTTCGCCCGGTTGCCCTACGGTGACCCGGCCGACCCGCAGAACATCTCCGGCCCGCAGATCAACGCCCGCCAACGCGACCGTGTGCTCGGCTACATCGACAAGGGGCGCGACGAGGGCGCACGGGTCGTCGTCGGGGGTGGGCGGCCCGCCCACCTGTCAGCAGGCTACTTCGTCGAACCGACCCTGCTCTCCGACGTGCACAACAGCATGGCGGTGGCCCGCGAGGAGATCTTCGGCCCGGTTCTCACGGTGCTCCCCTACGACGACGACGCGCACGCCGTCCGAATCGCCAACGACAGCTCGTACGGCTTGTCCGGGGCGGTCTTCTCGGCCTCACTGGATCGCGGCCTTGCGACGGCACGGCAGATCCGGACGGGGAGCATCAACGTGAACGGTGGGTTGTTCTACGGCTCGGATGCGCCCTACGGCGGATACAAGCAGAGCGGCTTGGGGCGCCAGGGCGGGCTCGAGGGCTTCGAACAACATCTGCAGACCAAGACCGTCGGCTATTCCGGCTGACCCCACATCCTCGAGAGGTACGTCATGTCAGGTCGTCTGGACGGCAAGGTCGCGTTCGTCACCGGTGCCGCGCGCGGTCAGGGCCGCAGCCACGCGGTGCGGCTCGCGCAGGAGGGGGCCGACATCATCGCGGTCGACATCTGCGAACAGATCGAGTCCAACCCGTACCCGCTGGCCACCGAAGCCGATCTGGCCGAGACCGCGGTGCTGGTGGAGAAGCTCGACCGGCGCATCGTCACCCGCAAGGCCGACGTGCGGGAACGGCACCAGCTGCAGGAGGCCGTGCACACCGGCATCACGGAGCTGGGCCGCCTCGACGTCGTCGTGGCCAACGCCGGCATTCTTCCCATGGCGATGGGGGCCCCGGACCCGATGGACTTCGTCGACGCCACCGATGTCGACCTGATCGGGGTGATGAACGCCGTCGCGGTGTCGGTACCGCACCTGCTGCAGCTCGGATCGATCGTCGTGACCGGGTCGACCGCGGCGATGCTGCCCAACACGACCGACAACCCCGCGATGGGCCCTGGCAGCGCCGGCTACGGCTGGGCGAAGCGGACCCTCGTGAGCTATGTCGAACAGATGGCGTTGCACCTCGCTCCTAGGTTCGTCCGTGTCAACGCGGTACACCCGACGAACGTCGACACCCATCTGCTGCACAACAACGGTCTTTACGGCATGTTCCGTCCCGACCTCGAGCACCCGACCCGGGAGGACGTCGAACCCGCGTTCACGACGTTCCAGGCCATGCCGATCCCGTATGTCGAACCGGTCGACATCTCCAACATGGTCCTGTTCCTCGCTTCGGACGAGGCTCGGTACGTGACCGGGCAACAGATCCGCGTCGATGCCGGCTCGCTGCTGAAGTTCCCGCAGGGCCCCGGCAGCTGAGCCGACGCGACACCTGCAGTCACGGTCGTAGGCGGGCCACCAGTGCGGTTTGCCCGTCGGAGGAGGAACGGTGAACGGTTCGGAAGTCGCGCAGCTGGTTCTGCGGGCAGTGGTGGGCAGCACGATGATCGCGCACGGCGTACACCACGCCAGAACCCTGAGCGGCACGGCGGGGTGGTTCGAGTCCATCGGGTTCCGTCGGCCGCGCGAGCAGGCAATGGCGAGCGCAGTCGTGGAGGTCGGCTCCGGTGGCGCGCTCCTGCTGGGTGCGGCGACGCCTCTCGCGGCCTCGGCGGTGGTCGGAACGATGGCCGTGGCGGCGCGTGCGGTGCATGCCGAAAACGGATTCTTCATCACGTCCGAGGGTTACGAGTACGTCGTGATGGTGAGCGCGGCGTCGCTGGCGCTCGGTGCACTGGGCAGTGGGCCGGTCAGTGTCGACCGGCTTCTCGGGGTGCCGGACCGCATGACGGGCTCGACCCGCGCCGTGCTGGTACTCGCGCTGGGGCTGGGGGCGGCAGCGTCGCAGTTGGCCGCGTTCTGGCGCAGGCCCGGTCCCCGGGAGGCGGAGTGAGTACGTCCCTGGCTTTTCGGAGCCGGGTGGTTCCGGTGCAGGAGCGTGCGTTGGTGATGGCGATCGTGAACCGGACTCCGGATTCGTTCTATGACCGTGGCGCGACGTTCGATGAGGGGGCGGCGTTGGGCGCGGTGGATGCGGCGGTGTCGGAGGGCGCGGACATCGTCGATATCGGTGGGGTGAAGGCGGGTCCGGGGCAGCTGGTCGATGTCGATGAGGAGTTGCGGCGTGTGGTGCCGTTGGTGGCGGCGGTGCGGGAGCGCCATCCGGGGTTGTTCATCAGTGTGGATACCTGGCGTTCCGAGGTCGGCCGGGTGGTGTGTGAGGTGGGTGCGGATCTGATCAATGACACGTGGGCGGGTGCGGATCCGAAGTTGGCGGAGGTGGCGGCGGAGTTCGGTGCGGGGATCGTGTGTTCGCATACCGGTGGTGTCGCGCCGCGGGTGCGTCCGCATCGGGTGGCCTACCGGGATCTGGTCGGTGAGGTGGTGGGGGAGCTGTGTCGGCGGGCGGAGTGGATGGTGGAGATCGGGGTTCCCCGGGAGGGGATCGTGATCGATCCGACGCATGATTTCGGGAAGAACACCCGGCACGGGCTGGCGTTGTTGCGTCATGCTGACCGGCTGGTGGCCACGGGGTGGCCGGTGTTGATGTCGTTGTCGCACAAGGATTTCATTGGCGAGACGCTGGATGTCGAGCTGTCCGGGCGCACGGAGGGGACGTTGGCGGCGACCGCGTTGGCTGCGTGGGCGGGGTCGCGGGTGTTCCGGGCGCACGATGTCCGGGCGACCCGGCGTGTGGTGGAGATGGTGGCCAGTGTGGCCGGGACGCGGCAGCCGTCGCGGGGTGTGCGCGGCCTGGCGTAGGAGGGGACCGGATGGAACGGGAGCTGGAGGCGTGGTTCGCCCGCCGCACGTGGCAGTCCCCGGTCCTCGGGGCTGAGGAGCTGTCTGCTCTCAAGCGGGGGCGTCGGGTGTCGGTGGTGCTGCCGGCGTTGAACGAGGAGGCGACGGTCGGGGCGATCGTGGCCGAGTTGGTGCCGTTGACGTGTGGGCCGGCGCCGTTGGTCGACGAGGTGGTGGTCGTGGACTCCGGGTCGAGTGACCGGACGATGGCGGTGGCGGCCGCGGCCGGGGCACGCGTCGTCGAGTGCGCTGCGGTGCTTCCGGAGGTGGCGGTGCGGCCGGGTAAGGGTGAGGTGCTGTGGCGATCGCTGGCGGTGACGTCGGGGGATGTCGTGGTGTTCCTGGACTCGGATCTGGTCGAGTTCGATGCCGGGTTCGTGCCGGCCCTGCTGGAGCCGTTGTTGACTGCGGACGGGGTCTGTTTTGTCAAGGGCTTTTACCGGCGTCCTCTGCGTGTTCGTGACGGCGAGTCAGACACCGGGGGTGGGCGGGTGACCGAGCTGTTGGTGCGGCCCCTCCTGGCGGCGCTGTGTCCGCGTCTGTGCGGGGTGATCCAGCCCCTCGGCGGGGAGTACGCGGCCACGCGTGAGCTGCTGGAGTCGGTCCCGTTCGCTCCGG
>JAKDNL010000561.1 GCA_030451825.1 Pseudonocardia sp.
GCGGGGTCTCTGGTGAGTCTTTTTTTTCTATGTCTGTTGGGGGTGGGGGGGGGGCGGCTGTCGGGGACTTAGTTGGCCCCGGCCTTCCTGGGCGGGGGCCTACTCCCGTTCGGCGTGTCCGGCCGCCGAGACGGGCTCGCCGAACGGGCTCTACTGCAGGCCGTAGATCCGCACCCAGTCGACCTGGAAGTCCAGCGTGTCCGGCGAGCGCTCGTCCAGGGCCGGGATCCAGTCGTCGCCGTAGGGGCCGATGTCCTGCTGCATGGCCAGGTGCATCGGGCGCGGGGGGACGACGTCGCGATCGGTGGTCCGGAAGACCTCCTGGCCGTCGATGAAGCCGGCCACGTGGTCCGGGGCCCACTCGACCGCGTAGTTGTGCCACTGCGTGAAGTCGCCGGTGATCGTCTTGCCGACCTGGCTGTTGTCCTCGCCGTAGTGGACGATCATGTGCGACTCCTTGCGGTCCCCCTTCGGAACCTCCATGAAGTTGATCTCGCCGCCCTCGGGCCAGTCCTCGGCGTCCGGCCAGAGAAGGATGACGTCGCCATAGCCGCTGCCCGGGTTCGTCTTGGCGCGGACCTCCCAGCGGCCGTACTGCTGGCCGTCCCGCCAGGCCAACCCGCCGGAGGTCTTGCCGCGGCTGGTGATGGTCAGCTTCCCGTCCCGGACGGAGAGGTTCTCCTCCTTGTGCTGCCCGACGCCGCCGGTCGTCTCGCCGCGGTAGGGGCTCCACAGGTCGCGGTTGAGTGAGGTGCCGTCGAACTCGTCGTGGGCGATCATCGGCCAGTTGTTCTTCACTGCCGCTTCCGAGTCCGACCGCGACGCCGGGTCCAGCGCGGACGCGCTGCCCGGGCGGAGCGGGTCGTTCGTGTCCCGCGGTGCGGCGGGAGGGGCGGGCGCGGCCGGTGTCGCCGTGGTCTGCTGCGAGGACTCCGCCGGCTGGTGGGTGACCGCGATCCCCAGCACGGCGCCGAGGGCCAGCACCGAGAGCAGGGTGAGCGCGGTCATCAGCGGCCGGCGGCGGCGCGGGCCCCGGTCGTCGTCGTCCGGGTCCGGCGGGGTCGCGCGCGTCGTTTCGGGTGCCTGGGACACGCGGTCTCCCGTCGGGTGCGTTTCGTGTGGACCCGGCACAAACTAGACAGGTCCACCTGTGCCTACGCTGAGAGGATCAGCCGCCTGCGTCCGATTGCTTCCCGGTGCCACCCGACGACGCGCCGTCGATCGCGTACTGCTTGACCCAGTCGACCTGCATCGTCGACGCCTGCGCGCCGCCGCCCTTCGGGAACCAGTCCAGCTGGATGCACAGGTGCATCGGGCCCGGTGGCAGGATCGAGGTGTCGGTGGTCTTCCACCACTGTTCGCCGTCGACGAACGCGGCGATGTGGTCCGCCGTCCACTCCACGGCCCAGTTGTGCCACTGTGTCGCGTCGATCTCCACGTCGCCGCTGACCTGCGAGTTGTCGGCGCCGTAGTGCAGGAACAGGTTCGTCTTCTGCCGGGTGGAGTCCATCATCTCCATGAAGTCGACCTCGCCGCCCTCGGGAAAGTTCTCCGCGTCCGGCCAGAGCAGCAGCAGCGCGTTGTACGACGGGTCGGACGCGGGAGCCTTCACCCGTCCCTCCCATCGGCCGTACTTCTGGCCCGGAGTCCAGGCCATCCCCGCGGTGTTGCCCTCGGAGTCGCCGGTGATGGTCAGGGTTCCGTCGGAGATGCTCACCGCGTCCGGGGTCCGGCGTCCGTTGCCGGCGTGGCCGGGGCCGTCGTAGATGCTCCAGCCCTCGGTACCGCCGGTGAAGTCGTCGGCGCGGACGGGGTTTCCCCAGCCGAGCGCCTCCGCCGCGGTCGGGCCCTGTCCGGTGCTCACGCCGGCACCACCACCGCCGGTGCCGGTCGCGGGGGAGCCTGTCGCGTTCGTCGTGCCATCTCCCGATCCTGCATCGCTTCCGCCTCCGGTGCCGCCCGCGTCCTGTCCGGCGGTGTCACTACGGTCGGAGTCCCCGGAGTCCCCGGAGTCCCCGCTGTCGATGCCCGTCTTCCCCGTGCCCGGGGTGGTCGGTGCCGTCGCCTGTCCGGAGCCCGCGCCGGGCGTGGGGGCCGTCGGGTTCGGTTCCGCGCTGATCGCGGGTGGGCTCGCCGAGCCGCCGGGTTCCACCCCCATCACCTGGCCGGCCGGGCCGATCACCAGGACCAGGACGGTGATGCCCTTGGCCAGCAGCTTCTTGATCAGCGTTTCGAGCTCGTCGGCGTTCATCTTCGCGCGCTCCTGGGTTCTCAGCCGTCGCCCGCGGGGAGCGCGGGGTTGTCGGCGGTGTCGGGGGTCTCCGCCACGACCAGCCAGCGGCCGTCGGGCTGGCGGTGGACGACGATCCGGACACGCAGGCGCGCGGTGCGGACCGCCTCGCCGGGCGCGCCGGTCGAGGTCCGGACCGCGGCCAGGAAGGCTCGCCGGGTCCCGTCCCGGGCGGTCGCGGAGCGTGTCAGGGCCTCGACGACGGCGACCCGGCGGGCGCCCGGCGCGGGTGCGTCCAGCACCAGCACACCCACCACGGCGGGTGGGCTGCCCGGCTCGGCGTAGCGAACGGCGTCGCGTCGGGTCCGTCCCGAGTCGCCGGGGCCGGCGCCGTACGCGGCGACCAGGTAGGCGCGGGCGAGGGCGTCCGGCTCGTCCGGAACGGCGTACCCGACGGCCGGTGGCTCGTCGCCGCGGTCGATGTCCGGCCCGCCGAGGGCGGCACGGTCGCCGGAGCTGAGCACCGGCCCGGCGCGATCGGCGCCGCCGAGAAGCCAGACCGTCCCGCCGGCGGCGGCGAGCACCAGCACGAGCGAGAGCAGGGCCGGGAGGTGACGGGTCACGGTGCGGTTCACAGTGGGATTCACGGGGTCACTCCGCGAAGCTGACGTGCACGTGGTCCCAGTGCCCGCCGGTCGGGTCTTTCGTGTCGTAGACCCCGCCGCCGGTGTAGCGCCGTCCCCAGCCGCTGCCGTCGCCGGTCACCGAGGGGTCCCAGTAGCGGCCCTGCCAGATCAGATACTCGACCTTCAACGGCGCGGCGTTGGCCTCGAACCAGTGGGCGATCTCCCAGCCGTGGTCGAGGTCGGCGCCCTTCGGGAACGTGCCCGCGGTACCCGGGAACAGGTCGCATGCGCGCCCCTTCGAATGGTCGCTGCTCGGGTTCCAGGCGTGCTCGTCCCAGCAGCCCGCCTCCTGCACCACCGGCCCGGCGTCCAGGCCGCCGAACACCAGCTCGGCCGCCTGGAGCCCGTGCCGGGTCGCGCCGGTCAAGCAGCCCTCGCCGCGCGTCGGGTCGGGCGGTACACAGGACGTCTTCCCGCCCGTCCAGGCGGCGGGCGCGGCGAGCGAGGGCTTCTGCGGGGCCGCGGATTCCGGCGGGGTTGGCGGCTCCGGCGGGGTGGCCGGTTTCGCCGCGGTGCCGGGCTGCTGCGTGCCGTCCCGCTTCTGCGCAGGGTCGGAGAGTCGGACGCCACGTGCAGCGGAGGCCTGGTCGCCGGAGCTCGCCCGGTCGTCGGCCGGGGTGGTGCCGGTCGAATCCCCGCTCGCGGAGTACGCGGTCAGGCCGGCGTGCACCGCGTCCAGATAGCGCCGGACCGCCGCGCTGCACGCCGGAGAGCACCCGGCCTCGCCGGCCGCGGGAACCCCGGTCGCGCTCCCGGTCACCCGGCGGCATCCGGCGATGTGGCAGACCAGCATCGCGTCCAGTACCGGGACCTGTTTCGCGTGCGTGGCCAGGTGCGCGGCGACCGCGCGCAGGGTGGAGCACATCCAGGGCACCGCGATCCGCAGGTGCGCCGACGGGTCGGTGACGTCCGGATCCGGCCACGGCTTCCCGCCGGCCGCCGTCCACGTCCGCTCCCCGAGCTGCAACAGCCCGAGTGCGTCGCCGGTGCGCAGGTCCGGGTCCCAGCCCGACTCCGCCTCGACCTGCGCGACCACCCACACCGGGGGCAGCTCCGGGCAGTAGTCCGCGGTCAGGTCCCCGATCTCGGGCAACGACTCCCGCGCGAGCGCCGGGATCTTGGCGGTGTCGACGCCGGACGTGGAGGTCTCCGGCTCCTCGCCCCGGGCCGGCGCCGCACCGAACAGCAGCACGGCCAGGACGGCCAGCAGGGCGCCCGTGAGAGCGACGGCCGTCGGCCGGGACGAGCCCGGCCCGGATGAGATCGGCCCGGATGAGATCGGCCCGGATGTCGTCGGCACCGGTCACCACGCGAACCCGGACGCCACCGGGCCGCGCCCCCCCCAGGCCCGCCCCCCCCGCCCCCCCCCCCCCCCGCGGCGCCCCCCGCCCCC
>JAKDNL010000562.1 GCA_030451825.1 Pseudonocardia sp.
CCCGCCCGAGATCGCCGCCGACACCCAGGGCCGGCCGCTGGCCGACGCCGACGACCTGCGTCTCGTCGGCCCGGACGACGAGGACGTCGCCCCCGGTGAGGTGGGCGAGCTGCTGGTCCGCGGGCCCTACACGATCCGGGGCTACTACCGGGCCGAGGAGTACAACCGCTCCGCGTTCACCCCGGACGGCTACTACCGCTCCGGCGACCTGGTCCGGTTGCTGCCCAGCGGGCACCTCGTCGTCGAGGGACGGATCAAGGACGTGATCAACCGCGGGGGCGAGAAGGTGCCGGTCGAGGAGGTCGAGAACCTCCTGCTCGCCCACCCCGCCGTGCACGACGTCGCATTGGTCGGCATACCGGACGAGGCGCTGGGCGAGCGCACCTGCGCCTGCGTCGTCCCGCACGGGGAACCCCCGACCCAGCGGGAGCTGGCGGCCCATCTGCGCGAGCGCGGTGTCGCGGCGTTCAAGCTGCCCGACCGGTTGCGGGTCGTGCAGGAGCTGCCGCGCACCACGCTGGGGAAGGTCAACCGCAAGATCCTCGCCGAGCGGCTGCGCGCTCCGGATCCCGGTGCGGCGACGCCCGGCACGAGCCGGACGGTGGGCTGAGCCGTGCCGAGGTCCCTGGTCCCGCTGCTGGTGGCGGTGCTGGTGCTGTTCTCCGCGCAGCAGCTGCTCACGCCGGTTCTGGCGCCGCTCTCGCGCGAGCTGGCGCTCACCGAGACCCAGCTCGGCCTGGTGATCACCGTGGCCGCGTTGATGCTGACGGTCACCAGCCCCCTGTGGGGCCGAGCGCTGGACGCGTTCGGCCTACGCACCGTGCTGGTCGCCGGGCTCGTGCTGTCCACCGTCGGTTTGGCCGGGTTCGCCGGCGCCGCCGCGGCCGGGCTCGACGGCGCGACGACGCCGCCGGTGACGTTCGCCCTGATCCTCGCCACCCGCAGCCTGCTGTTCGGTGCCGGCATCGCCGCCGTCCCGGTTGCGGCGCTGGCGGCGGCGAGCACCGCGACCAGCACCGAGGCCGACCGCACCCGGGCGGTCGGCCTGGTCGGCGCCGCCCAGGGCGTGTCCCTCGTGCTGGGCCCGGCCGTCGGCGGGCTGCTCGCGGTGCTGTCGCTGCTGCTCCCGCTCTACCTCGCGCCGGCGATCACGGCGCTGCTCGCGGTCTGGGTGCTCGCCACGGTGGCGCGGATGCCCGCACGGGCCGAGCGTCCGGCCCGCGCCGCCGGTGTCCGTCCCTGGGACCACCGCGTGCTGCCGTTTCTCGTCATCGGGTTCCTGCTGTACGTGTCGCTGAGCCTGGTGCAGGTCGTGGTCGGCTTCGTGATCGCGGACCGGCTCGAGCTGGCTTCGCAGGCCACGGCGGGTGCGACCGGCATCGTGCTGTTCGCGGCCGGCGTCGTACTCGTCGGGGTCCAGGGCGCGCTGGTGCCGAAGCTCGGCTGGCCGGCACTGCGGCTGATGCGCGTCGGCATCCCGGTCGCCGTCGCCTCGTTCGTCCTTCTCCTCGTCGCCGGCGCGTTGTGGTCGATCACCGCGGCGTTCGCGTTGCTGGCGCTGGGGCTCGGGCTCGCGATCCCCGGCTTCACCGCGGCCGCATCCCTCGCCGTGGGCCCCGACCAGCACGGCGCCATCGCCGGTCTCGTCACGGCCACCACGGGTGCCACGTTCATGGTGGGGCCGCTGCTGGGCACTGCGCTCTACGAGGTGGCCCCGGCGGCGCCAGTACTGGCGTCCCTGATCGCCGTCGTGGGTGCCTGGGCGTTCGTCTGGGTCTTCGCTGCGGCCCGCCGGACCGGTGTGAGCTCAGCGGGGAGGGAGGGGACCGCGTCGAGGTCGTCGGGATGAAAGATCGCTTCGATGGGTCGAGCGAACAGCCGGGCGATCCGGAAGGCCAGCGGCAGGCTGGGGTCATAGCGGCCTGTCTCGAGGGCGTTGACGGTCTGGCGGGACACCTCGAGCTGGTCGGCCAGGGCGCCTTGGCTCCAACCGTGGTGCTCGCGCAACGTCTTGAGGTCGTTCCTCAACGCTTCAGGCCGACGACGCCGGCCCCGGCCGCCCAGCCGAGCATCCCGGCACCGAAAGTGATCCAGCCGACGACCGGGAGCGCGAGACCGGCGATGCCGAGGAAGCCCACCGTCATGGACGTGATCATGGCGGTCGCGAAACCGATGGCGAGGCCCTGAAGCAGCAGCCTCCGCTGGTAGTCGTCGATCCTGCGCAGGTGGCGAAGGACGGCGCGGACCACCCAGAGAGCCGGGACGACCGGGAGCACAGCCCACAGGAGACGCCAGGGGCTGTCGCCGTCGAGGTCTCCCCACACCACCACACCGGTGAGCACCACGGCATAGCCGACGATGCCCGGCCAGAAGTCCCGGTGGTAGGCGCGAGCCCGAGCTCGATCACCGGCGCTACTCGGTGCGCTGTCAATGTCGCTTGTCATGTCACTGACTGTGCGGGGTACACCGAGCGCTGTCAAGGACACTTGTCACGAGGCGGTGCGCCTGGCTGCCGCCGCCTACGCTGTCGCCTCCTTGGCCGCACGAGCACGTTGACTACGGTCGCCTTCATGCGCGCACTCACCTATCTCGTGGCGACCACCCTCGATGGCTTCATCGCCGCGCCCGATGGTGCCGATCCCAGTTCGTTCTGGCCGGTGACACCCGACTACGTCAAGCATCTGACCGAGAGCTACCCCGAGACCCTGCCCGGGCAGGCACGCGCCGCGCTTGCCATCGATGGACCGGGTCGACAGTTCGACACCGTGATCGAGGGGCGCCGCAGCTATGAGGTCGGCCTGGCCGCGGGCGTGGTCGACGCCTTTCCACATCTGCGACACCTCGTTGTGTCGACGACGCTGGAGACGACCGCCGATCCGGCCGTCGAGCTGGTGGCGAGTGACCCGGTCACCCGGGTGCGCGAGCTCAAGGAGGAGGACGGCGCTGGTGTCTGGCTGGTCGGCGGCGCCTCCCTCGCTGCCTCGCTGGTTGAGGAGATCGACCGGCTGGTGCTCAAGATCGCACCAATGACGCTGGGGGCGGGCATCCCGCTGTGGGGTAGGGACGCCGCGGCACTTCCGCGCGCCTGGCGACCCACCGACCGAACGGTGCTCGAGAGCGGCGTGGTGTTCGCGGCGTACGAGCCGGATAGCCGAATGTGAGTAAGAGCGACCGGCACAAGCGAGCCCCACGTCGTTCGCACTCCGCAGGCGTGGATCAATCCGGGGACATCACGTGCCCCTCATCATGGTCAACGGGACACCAGTGCTGTCGGACGGTGCGGGTGCCGTCATCGGTTACGCCGTTCCAGGTGTTGAATCCGCCCGTGCCGCCGCCCGGGTGGTACCAGCAGCGGCCACCGCAGGACAGTGGCGCCCATTGCAGACCGAGCCCGTAGCGGCCTCCGGGCAGTGGCGGGTTGTCGGCGGGAACTGTGGCCTGCATCTGGGCGAGCAGCGCGGGTGGCAGGAGCTTGCCGCCGGCCAGTGACCTGAAGAATGTCGTGAGATCGGCGGTGGTGCTGACCAGACCGGCGTCACCGGCGTGGCCGAGGCTGCTGTCGGTGAGGTCGATCGGTGCGGCTGTCCCCGGCTGGGTGACGTAGCTGTGTGCGTGCGGCCCGACGATGAACGGGTTGGTACCGGTGGCGTAGGTGTGTCGCAGTTCGAGCGGCCGGACGATTCGGTGTTCGACCTGCTCCTGCCAGTCCAGGCCGGTGGCCCGCTCGATGATCAGCGCGGCAAGGACGTAGTTGGTGTTGGAGTAGTGCCAGCCGGTCTTGGACTCCGACGAGCTGGAGGGCGACTGTGGCGACGAAGGTCTTGGTGGTGCTCGCGATCCTGAACTCGGCATCCCAGGGCACCTCGGTGTGGCCGCCGGCGGTCGCCGTCCCGGCGCGGGCCTTGAGGACGCCGTCCGGCGTGTCCACGGTGGCCAGAAGTCCGACGATGTTGCCGGACTTCTGCACGGCGTCCAGGTCCTGCTGCAGCGCGGATTGGTCGTATCCGGGCGACCGTTGGCTCTGCGCGTTCGCCGTCGTGGCGGCGAGCAGCCCGGTCAGGGTCGTTATCGTCGTCGCGACCGCGAGGATCCGCTTGCGCCACACCGTCGTTCTCACGACGCTTCCCCCTCCGAGATGACCAGAGAGTGGGGCTGCAGCGCCCATGGTGCGACGCGGATCGTCCGGCCGGGCACGACGGTCCGGTTGGCATGCGTTGGGCATCTTCGGTGCCATTTCCACAGAACGATCTTGGAGCCTGAGCATCGCCGGAGCATCGGTGTGAACCCTCAACTCGACCCCTAG
>JAKDNL010000563.1 GCA_030451825.1 Pseudonocardia sp.
CGGACGGCAGCCGCGCCTACGTGAGCATCTCCGACACCGACGGCGACCAGAGCCTGATCGGCATCGTGGACACCGCGACGAACCGGCTGCTGTCCACCGTCCCGGCGACCGACGACCCGCTCCTGGCGGTGCCCTCGAAGGACGGGCGCTTCGCCTACGTCGCGAGCCGGCAGTCCGCCAAGCTCGACGAGGTCGACCCCGCCGCGGGCGTCGTCACCCGCTCCGTCCCGGTCGCCCGGGACCCGGTCGCCGCGGCGCCCGCGCCCGACGGCGACCGCGTCTACCTGGCCCACCGCGACACCGGGCTACTCACCGTGCTGGACCCGAACAGTCTCACGGTGCTGGGCACCTACCAGGTCTCCGGCGACGCGCAGGCGGTCGCCGCGGCACCCGGCGGCGGCCAGATCGCAGTGGCCGGACCGGACGACGACACCGTCTCGATCCTGGACCCGGACTCCGGCCGTGAGCTCGCCACCGCACAGGTCGACGGCGGCCCGTCTGCGCTGGCGTGGGCCCCGGACGGCAAGCACCTCTACGTCGGGGTCGAGACCGGGGAGGCCGTGCGCGTCGTGGACACCACCACCTGGCAGGTCGTGGGGAGCGTGCCCACCGACGATGCGCCCACCTCGATCGCGGTCAGCCCGGACGGCCGTACCGGATGGGTCACCGCCTCCGACGCCGGCACCGTCGCCGTCCTGGACCTGGCCTGAGGCGGCCGCCGGACGGTGAGCAGCGTGGCGGCTACACGGTGAGCAGCGGCAGGGACATCATGCGCCGGCGCACGACGGCGCCGTAGCGGGCGTCGAGCCGCACCCAGGACCCCGTCGCCGACACCCGCACGACCGGCTCCTGCCCGGTCGAGCCGGAGTCGCCGAGGAATCCCATCCCGGACATCGCGAACAGCACCCGCATCGGCACCTTCACCGCGCGCGCGGGGGCAGCGGACGCCCCGGCGCCGGCGCCACCGGAGGGCGGGCTCACCGTGAGCACGGTCTGGTCCAGCAGCGACGCCGGCGGCCCCATCGGCCCGGCGTGCTCGCGGGCGAGTGCGATGCCGCGTTCGGCCAGGCTGTCCAGCTCACCGGCCGGGATGTCGTCGACGATCGCCCACCCGCCCTCCGGCGGAAGCTCCTCCACCCACGGCCCGGCCGCGGGTCCGGGGTCGATGGCCTCGGACCGGTCCACCGCCAGCGCGGTGAGCAACGACGACGCCAGGACTGCGCCCTGCGCGGGCTCCATCGAGCCGGCCACCGAGCGGGTGACCAGCACGTCGAACGGGGTGTGCGCCCACGCCGTGACCAGCCCGTCGGCGCTGCGCAGATGCATCGACGCGGTCTCGTCCAGGCGCACCACGCGTGCGGTGAACGCGCCCAGGTCGTCGCGCTCGGTGGGGTCGTCGAGCCGGATGGTCACCGCGTGCTCCCGACCACGGCCGCGTCATCGGCGGGGTCATCGGCGGGGTCATCGGCGGGGTCGTCGGCGGGGTCGTCCGACCAGCGCTCCAGGAACGCCCGCTCGTCGGCGCTCAGGCGTCGTGGACGGCCGGCCTGCAGGTCGTAGAGCGCCATCCGGGTCACCGCCCGCACCGCGACCGGGTCGGAGGAGTCCGGACCGTCGTGCATCGCGTAGCCGATCGTGAACGACGCGGCGCGCACGGTGCGGACGTCCATCGTCACCCGCAGCGGCTCCGGCCGGTACGGGATCTGGCGAACGTAGGAGACCTCGAGCCCGGCCACCAGCAGGCCGGTGGAGAACCCGGCCAGGCCCTCGGACCCGGCCGCGGTGAACGCCAGCTCCACCCGGGCCTCCTCCAGCAACGTGACGATCCGCGCGTGGTTCACATGACGGTAGGCGTCCTGGTCGGTCCAGCGCAGCGGGACCTGGGTGACGAATCGGGACACGGGGTGAACCCTCTCAGATCATCTCCAGGCACCTAACGGGCCAGGCCCCGCAGCTGCCGCGAGATCACCGACAACGTGGCCAGGTCGAGCGTCGCCGAGGCCCCGATCTCCTGCAGCGCCGAGCGCGCCCGCACCAGCCGCGACGAGTTCGCCTGCTCCCACGCCGCGATCGCCTCGCTCAGCCCGGTGCCCGGGGCGGACTCGCGCAGGGCGTCGAGGGTGATCGCCCGCAGCGATCCGTAGAGGTCGTCGCGCAGCGCGAGCCGGGCCAGCCCGTGCCAGCGGTCACCGCGGGCCAGCCCGCTCACCGCCGTCAACGCCGTGTCGACGCCCAGGTGCTCGGAGAGCGCGTAGTACAGCTGCGCCACCTCGGTCGCCTCGCGCGGCTCCTTCTCCCGGTCCGAGAGCTCGACCAGTTCGACGACGTCGAGCAGCCCGAAGGAGTACAGCGACAGCGCCGCCGGCGCGATGATCTCCTCGGGTACCTCCGACTCACGCAGCCGGTCCGCCCGCTCGGTGACCGCGTCCAGCTCGCGACCGCGCAGCAGGTCGGGCAGCTGCACCCGCAGCTCCCGCACCTGCGCGACGAAGCGGCTCAGCTCGGCGCCGATGGCCAGCGGCTGCGGCCGGTTGGTCAGGAACCAGCGCGACGCCCGGTCCAGCAGCCGCCGCGAGTCGAGCACGATGCCATCGGCCACCGCGACCGGGATCGGCGCGGACCGCACGGTCTCCCACAACGCGGGCAGGTCGAACACCCCGGTGGTGACGGCGTAGGCCCGCACCGCGTCCGGCGCGGTGGCCGCGAGCTCCTCGCCGAGCCGGAACGCGTAGCTGACCCCGGCGCCGTCGATCATCTCGTTGACGAGCATCGTGCCGGTGATCTCGCGGCGCAGCGGGTGGGTACGGACGGCGTCCGGGAAGCGCTCGCGCAGCGGGGCCGGGAAGTACTCCGGCAGCCGGGAGGCGAACGCGCCCACGTCGGGCAGGTCGGAGGTGACCAGCCGGTCGGTCAGGTCCAGCTTCGTGTGCGCGAGCAGCGTCGCCAGCTCGGGACCGGTGAGCCCCTGCTCCGCGGCCTCCAGCTCGTCGAAACCGGCGTGGTCCGGGAGCACCTCGAGGTCGCGGTCCAGGCCCGCGCGCGCGGCCAGATCGTCGATCATCCGGCTGTGCACGTTCGCCATCTTCGCCGCGTGCGACCGGCTCACCCCAAGCACCGCGTTCTGCTCGACGTTGTCGTCGATGACCAGATCGCCGACCTCGTCGGTCATCGACGCCAGCAGCTCGTTGCGGCCCGGGCGATCCAGCTCGCCTGCCGTGACCAGCCGGTCCAGCAGGATCTTGATGTTGACCTCGTGGTCGGAGCAGTCCACCCCGGCCGAGTTGTCGATGGCGTCGGTGTTGATCCGGCCAGGCCCCTCCGGCCCACCCCGGCGGGCGAACTCGATCCGCCCGCGCTGGGTCAGGCCCAGGTTGCCGCCCTCGCCGACGACCTTGACCCGCAGGTCGCGCCCGTCGACCCGGATCGCGTCGTTGGCCTTGTCGCCGACGTCGACGTGGCTCTCGGTCGACGCCTTGACATAGGTGCCGATCCCGCCGTTCCAGAGCAGGTCGGCCGGGGCCAGCAGGATGGCGTGGATCAGCTCCGGCGGGGAGAGCCGGGTGATCGTGTCGTCGAGTCCGAGCGCGGCCCGGATCTCCGGCCCGATCGGCACAGACTTCGCCGTCCGCGGCCACACCCCGCCGCCGGCGCTGATCACCGACCGGTCGTAGTCGTCCCAGGTGGAGCGGGGCAGCTCGAAGAGCCGGCGCCGCTCGGCGGACCCGCTTTCGGCGTCCGGGTCGGGGTCGACGAACACGTGCCGGTGATCGAACGCGGCGACCAGCCGGATGCGCGAGGAGAGCTGCATCCCGTTGCCGAACACGTCGCCGGACATGTCCCCGACGCCGACGACGGTGAAGTCCTCGGTCTGGGTGTCGGTGCCGAGCTCGGCGAAGTGCCGCTTGACGCTCTCCCACGCGCCCTTGGCCGTGATCCCCATGTCCTTGTGGTCGTAGCCGACCGAGCCGCCGGAGGCGAACGCGTCGCCGAGCCAGAACCCGTACTCGCCGGCGATCTCGTTGGCCAGGTCGGAGAACGTCGCGGTGCCCTTGTCCGCGGCCACGACCAGGTAGGAGTCGTCGCCGTCGTGGCGCACGACGTCCGGCGGCGGCACCGTCTCCACGGTGCCGTCGGGCCGTGTGTCCAGGTTGTCGGTGACGTCGAGCAGTCCGGAGATGAACGTGCGGTAGCAGGCCCGCACCTGGGCCGCGTCAGGGTTGGGGGCGCGCACGACGAACCCGCCCTTCGCCCCGACCGGCACGATCACCGCGTTCTTCACCGCCTGCGCCTTGACCAG
>JAKDNL010000068.1 GCA_030451825.1 Pseudonocardia sp.
GCCGCGGCCCGGGCCCGGCTGGCCACCGACGTCGTCGGTCCGCTGCGGGCGGCCGGCGGCGAGCTGCTGCACACGCTGGCGGTGTACCTGGAGGGCGGCGGCGCGCTCGAGGCATGCGCGCGGACGCTGTTCGTGCACCCGAACACCGTCCGCTACCGCCTCAAGCGGATCGGCGAGATCGTCGGCCGGTCTCCGACGGACCCCCGGCAGGCGTTCGTGCTGCGGACCGCTTTGGTCGCCGACCGCACGATCGAAGCCGGGCCGGTCGCGGCCCCCGGGGAACCGGTTGCAACGATGTGCGACACGCCCGGATCCCCGGGCACGGCCGGGTCGCGCCCCGCCGCCGAGACGGCCAGTATTTAATGAAACCCTACAAAGATCAGGTCAGGTGATCCGGTGATGTCCACTCCGTCACAGCACCGCGCTTGGAGGATTCCTCCAACGTTCGGCGTCGGAGTTCGTGCGTGCCGGTATGCCGCCACGACACCCGTGAGGTGTGTGATGTCCCGGTGATCGCCCTGCTCGCACCCGGCCAGGGGGCGCAGTCCCCCGGCATGCTCTCGCCCTGGCTCGAGGACCCGGACGCCGAGAAGACCGTCGCCGGGTGGTCCGACCTCGTCGGGCTGGACCTCGTCCGGCTGGGCACCACCGCCGAGGCCGACGAGATCACCGACACCGCGGTCACCCAGCCGCTGATCGTCGCGCTCGGACTGCTGGCCGCGCGCCGGCTGCTCGCCCACGTCGAGCTGCCCGACGACGTCGTGGTGGCCGGGCACTCGATCGGCGAGCTCACCGCGTGCGCGATCGCCGGCGTCCTGACCGACGACGACGCCGTCGCCCTGGCCGGTGTCCGCGGTCGTGAGATGGCCGCCGCATGCGCGGCCGAGCCGACCTCGATGGCCGCCGTGCTCGGCGGCGAGGAGGGCACCGTGCTGGCGCGCCTGTCCGAACTGGGCCTGGACCCGGCCAACCGCAACGGCGCCGGACAGATCGTGGCCGCCGGCGCGACCCCCGCGATCGAGGCCCTGGTGGCGACCCCGCCCGACGGGGCGCGGGTCAAGCAGCTGCCGGTCGCCGGGGCGTTCCACACCCGCTACATGGCGGCGGCCGGCGCGGCGATGGCCGAGCACGCCCGGTCGGTCACCGTCTCCGATCCGACCCGCACGCTGCTGTCCAACGCCGACGGCGAGCCCGTCACCGGCGGAGCGCAGGCCCTTCAGCGTCTGGTCGCCCAGGTCACGAGCCCCGTCCGGTGGGACTCCTGCATGGCCACGCTCGGGCGCGACGGGCTCAGCGCCGCACTCGAGCTCCCACCCGGTGCCACGCTCGTCGGCCTGGTCAAACGCGAGCTCAAGGGCACCCCGACGCTGGCGGTGAAGACGCCCGAGCAGCTGGACTCCGCCGCCGAGCTGGTCGCCGAGCACCGGGGCGAGAAGTGAGCGCCCGGTTGCGGCTGACGCCGCCGGTCGCCGGGGCACGGCTGCTGGGCATCGGGAGCTTCCGCCCCGAGCACGTCGTGACCAACGACGACCTGACCCAGCGCGTGCAGACCGACGACGCGTGGATCCGGTCCCGGGTCGGGATCGCCGAGCGCCACGTCGCCGATGCCGACACCTCGTTGCCGGACATGGCGGTCGCCGCGGGGCTAGCCGCGCTGACCGACGCCGCGCTGGACCCGTCCGACGTGGACGCCGTCATCGTGGCCACCTGCACGATGCCCAACCCGATCCCGAACGCCGCGGCGCAGGTCGCGGACCGGATCGGGGCGGGCGGCGTCGGGGCGTTCGACGTGAACACCGCCTGCGCCGGGTTCTGCTACGGCCTCGGTGTGGCGAACGACATGGTGCGGGCCGGGACGGCCCAGAACGTGCTGGTGATCGGCGCGGAGAAGCTGTCCGACTGGGTCGACTGGGACGACCGCTCGACCTGCATCATCTTCGCCGACGCGGCCGGCGCGGCCGTCGTCGGTGCGGCGTCCGAGGGCGAGGCCGGCATCGGCCCCGTCTCGTGGGGCAGCGCCGGGGACCACGCCAGCACGATCCGGATCCTCGGCGAGACCACGAACAAGCTGCACCAGGAGGGCCAGACGGTCTTCCGCTGGGCCACCGGCGAGATCGCCCCGATCGCGCTGGACGCGGTCGCCCGCGCCGGGCTGGAGCCCTCCGACATCGACGTCCTGATCCCGCACCAGGCCAACCTGCGGATCGTCGAGGCGATCGCCAAGCGGCTGCGTGCCAAGGGCGCCCGCGAGGACATGGTCGTCGCGGACGACATCGTCACGACCGGCAACACGTCGTCGGCCTCGATCCCGGTAGCGCTGGATCACATGCGCACCGCCGGGCGGGTACGTTCCGGCGACACGATGTTGCTCGTAGGCTTCGGCGCGGGTCTGTCCTACGCAGGGCAGGTCGTGGTCTGTCCGTAGGTGACCGACAACACCCTTCACCATGCTGTACCCGACAACGCTAGGAGCGCACCACCGTGGCTGACAACGCTGAGATCCTCTCCGGCCTGGCCGAGATCGTGGAGGAGGTCGCCGGCATCGACACCGCCGAGGTGACCTCCGAGAAGTCGTTCGTCGACGACCTCGACATCGACTCGCTGTCCATGGTCGAGATCGCCGTGCAGGCCGAGGACAAGTTCGGCGCGAAGATCCCGGACGACCAGCTCGCCGAGCTGAAGACCGTCGGCGACGCCGTCGACTTCATCTCCAAGCACCAGTGAGCCCGACCGGCTGCAGCGCGGAGCTCCGGCGGAGCGCGCATCTGCACAGCGCGGAGCTCCGGCGGAGCGCGCCTCTGTACTGGGCCGGGGAGGAGACATCATGAGCAATGGAGTCGTCGTCACCGGGTACGGGGCGACCACCCCGCTCGGCGGCGACGCCGCCTCCACCTGGGAGGCGCTGCTCGCCGGCCGGTCCGGCGTCGGCGCCACCAAGGCGGAGTGGACCGAACGGGTCGACCTGCCGGTGCAGATCTCGGCGCAGCTCGCGGTGGAGCCCACCGACGTGCTGGCCCGGGTCCAGGCCCGCCGGATGGACCGCTGCGAGCAGGTGGCGGTCGTCGCGGCGCGCGAGGCGTGGGCGCATGCCGGGCTCGGTGACGCACCGAACGCCGAGGGCGGCACCTCCCAGGTCGAGTGCGAACGGCTCGGCGTCGTGATCGGCAGCGGGATCGGCGGGGCACCCACCCTGCTCGCGCAGGACGACCTGCTCGAGGAGCACGGCCTGCGCAAGGTCTCCCCGCTGACCGTCCCTATGCTGATGCCGAACGGCCCGGCCGCGATGGTCAGCCTCGAGTGGGGCGCCAAGGGCGGCGTGCACTCCCCCGCGTCGGCGTGCGCGACCGGGGCCGAGGCCATGGCCTGGGCCTACCGGCTGCTGATGGCCGGCGAGGTCGACGTGATCCTGGCCGGCGGGGCCGAGTCCTGCATCGTGCCGATCACCGTGGCCGGCTTCGTGCAGGCCCGGACGCTGTCGCAGCGCAACGATGAGCCGGAGAAGGCGTCGAGGCCGTTCGACACCGGGCGCGACGGGTTCGTGCTCGGCGAGGGCTCGGGCGTGGTCGTGCTGGAGCGGGAGGAGTTCGCGAAGGCCCGCGGCGCGCGGATCCACGGCAGGCTCGCCGGCATCGGCCTGACCTCGGACGCGTACCACATCACCGGGCCCGACCCGGAGGGCGTGGGCCAGTCCCGGGCGATGACGGCGGCCGTCCGGACGGCCGGTCTCGAACCGGCCGACGTGGGGCACGTCAACTGCCACGCGACGTCGACGGTCGCCGGTGACGTCGGCGAGACGGTCGCGATCCGCAAGGCGCTGGGCGACCACCCGGTGCTGACCGCGCCCAAGTCCGCGCTCGGCCATCTGGTCGGCGGGGCCGGAGCGGTCGAGGGGATCATCACGATGCTCTCGCTCTCCGAGGGCGTGATCCCGGCGACGCTGAACCTGGAGAACCTCGACCCGGGCGTGGAGCTCGACGTCGTGGCCGGGGAACCACGCCGCACCGAGATCACCGCGGCGATCAACAACTCGTTCGGGTTCGGCGGGCACAACGCCTCGCTGCTGTTCACGAAGGTCTGACCCGCCCGTGCGCGGGGTTTTGTGGCCCGGGCCCCGGAAAAACCCCCCCCCCCCCCCACCCCCCGGCCGGCCCCCCCCCCCTGCCCCCCCCGCGCGTGGCGGGTTCCGCCCGCCCCCGCCCCCCCCCCCCCCCCACGACCCGTCTCAGCAGGGGGCGCCGAGGGTGCTGGCCGCGTCGCCGACCTCCAGGCGCGGAGGCGAGCCGGCCATCGGCAGCGCCGCGCGCCAGCAGATCCGGCCGACCTTCAGGCCGGGCGGGCCGTCGTCGGGGTTCTGCACGCTGACGAACCGGACCAGAGCGAGCACGCGTCCCTGGTCGAGGTCGGCGATCCGGTCCACCCGGATCGTGCCGTCGGTCGTCGAGCCGACGCCGCGCAGCCAGTCCTCGCGGGGCTGCTGGGCCGCCCGGTCGTCGGAGACGACCTGGGTCCACGTCGGGTAGTCCCGGTTGTTGATCGCGTTGAAGTAGAGCTGGATCTGCTCGAGCACCAGCGTGGCCGCCGGGTGGCCGGCGGCGTCGTCACTGAGCGCGACGGTGTCCGACCCGGCCCCGGAATCGGGCAGGGACGGTGGTGCGGCACCCGGCGGGAGCCCCTGCAGGCTCACGCCGGCGGCGTAGAAGGCCGCCGCTCCGACCCCGGCCAGCACCAGGCCCAGCGCCAGGCACAGCGCCGCGGCCCGCCGCCCACCCCTGTTCGCCACGGGTGACAGTCTGCTATCCGGGTCCCCGCGGCGAGCCCCCGGGGTAACCGATCATGGGCGTCAGCCCACCTGGTGCAGCCAGGTGACCGCCGAGCCGTCGCCGGCGAAGCGGAAGGACTCCAGCTCGTCGTCCCACGCCGTGCCCAGGAGCTGGTCGAGCCGCCGTGGCAGCTGGGCACCGGAGCACTCAGACATGATCGACCGGATCTGGTCCTCCGGCAGCACGACATCGCCGTTGGCGCTGGTTCGACCGCGCCATATCCCCAGGCCGGGAACGTGGGCGAACCGCTCACCGTCCATACCCGTGCTCGGGTCCTCGGTGACCTCGAAGCGCAGCATCGACCACGCGCGCAACGCGCCCGCGATCGCGCCTCCGCTACCGGCGGGCCCGGACCACGAGCACTCGGCTCGCATCTGCCCGGACACCACCGGCTGGGGCGACCACTCCAAGGACACCCGTGCCCCGAGGACACCTGAGATCGCCCACTCGACGTGCGGACAGACCGCAGTCGGCGATGAGTGGACGAAAACCACCCCGCGTGTGCTCACTGCAACCTCCGCTGTACGTCGACGAGGATCGTCTTCCCCTACGTCCTCGAACGTCACGGCGTGCTGCGCGCGGCAGAGCGTGGTGCGGCTGTGCGTGATGTGGCTGGGAGTTCGTGCTGTGTCCGGAGGTCTCCTCACGGGGGGTCGGATGACGTTGGGCGCCACTGTGCCGTATCGAGGTGCTCCCAGGCCAGCGCGACACCGCATTCCGGGCGTGTCGCGACCCGGTGTGTCCCGATCGGACTGCTAGGCCCGCCGGTAGATCGCGGCCCCGCCCTCGTCGGACACCGCGAGCACCCCCCGCTCGACCAGCACGTCGAGGTGCGCGCTGGTCTCCAGCACCGCGAGCATCGAGTTGAACATGTCCAGATCGGCGAGCTTGTGCTCGCGGCGGGTCCAGCGCAGCCGCCCGGCCACCTCGAACGCGGTGCCGCAGCCGGCGTCGACGGCGGCCAGGCTCGCGTCCAGGCGGACGACATGGTGCTCGAGCAACTCGTCGACGCGCTCGTGCACGCGACGCCCGAGCGGGCCGTGCGCGGGCAGCAGGCGCGCGTCCGGGCGGGTGCGCAGCAGCTGCAACGAGGTCAGGAAGTCGCCCAGCGGGTTGCGCACCGGCGAGGGCTGCAACCCGATCGACGGGGTGATCCGCGGCAGTACGTGGTCGCCGGCGAACATCAGGTCCGACGTGTCGTCGGCGAACACGAGGTGCCCGCGGGTGTGCCCCGGGGTCTCGATCGCCTCCAGCCGGCGGATCCCCTCGCCCTCCCCGACCTCGATCACGGCGCGGTCGTCGAGCCACTCGTCGGGGTAGCCCCACTGGTCCAGTTCCGGCGGCGTCCAGGGGTGCGCGGCGATCTTCTCTGCCAGCTCGCGCGCTCCGGCCCGGTTCAGCCGGGACACGTCGGAGTCGCTCGCGGTGCGCTGCAAGGCGTGCATGGCGTCGAGGTTGGGCTCCTCGCCCCGGCCCAGCAGCACCCGGGTGCCGTACTCGCGGCGCAGCACCGAGGCCAACGTGTAGTGGTCGCGGTGGGCGTGCGTGACCAGGAAGCGCCGGACGTCGCCGAACCCGGAGCCGAGCGCCTTGAGCGCGGCCTCGAGCAGGTCGCGCGCCTCGTCCAGGGCCCAGCCCGAGTCGATCAGGGTCCACCCGTCGCTGTCGGCGACCGCGTAGACGTTCACGGCACGCAGCCCGTCCTGGGGCAGCGGCAACGGGATGCGGTAGACGTCCGGCGCGGAGCGGAACACCCCCGGCGCGGTCCAGTCGCCGGCCGGGTCGTCGTCGGTCACGGAGGGAGGAGTCACCACCGCACTGTAGTTCGCAACGCTTCCAAACTTGCCGCCCGCTCCCCCGCTACCGCGTGAACGCGTCCGAGCCCACCGCCTCCCCGGTGAACATCGCGTCGCCGTAGTGCTCGCGGAACGTGGCGAGCAGCTCGTCGAGTGGCAGGTCGGCGTACCGGCCGCGGTCGCGGACGTACTCCATGTAGCGGCCACCGTCGCCGTCGTAGGGGTGCATCAGGGCGTCCGTGCGGCCGTCGAACTCGATCGGGTCGACCCCGAAGCGGGCGCAGAGCTCGGCGTTGAACGCCGGGGTCGCCTTCACCCAGCGTCCGTCGAGATACAGGGCGGTGTAGCCGTGGTAGACGAACAGGTCCGCGCCGTCCATCCGCGCGCGCAGCCGTTCGGTGTTGAGGTGGTTGCGCACGTCGGCGAACCCGAGCCGGGCCGGGATGCCGGCCGCTCGCGCGGCCGCGGTGAGCAATACCGCCTTCGGCACGCACCAGTTGTTCCGCTGCGTCGCCACCGCGCTCGCCCGGTAGGCGGCGGGCTCGGTGACCAGGCAGAACGGGTCGTACCAGATCTCGTCACGAACGGCGGTGAACAGCGCGACGGCCTTGCCGACCGGGTCGTCGATCCCCTCGGTCACCCGCGAGGTGAACGCGCGAACCTCGGCGGAGTCGGAGTCCACGAACGTCGCCGGGGCCAGGTCCTGCGGCCGCGGCGCGTCCGACGTCGTCGTCAGGCTGTCCGTCATCGATCGGACTGTACGCGATGCAATTGGTGACGCTGAGTGTTTGACTTGACACTCTGCGCAGACGTTATCGGACGATGCCACCCGACCGGGGACACGATCACACCCGGAGGGTGTCCACATCTGGGCTACCGTCTCGTCACGCATCGGTACATTGGAGGGGTCGCGAGGATGGGTGCTGGAATTCCGGAGCAACGGGCCGGGCAGGACGCACCGTTCCTGACCGTGGCCGAGGTCGCGGAGCGCATGCGGGTCTCGCGGATGACCGTGTACCGGCTGGTGCACAGCGGGGAACTGCCGGCCGTCCGGTTCGGACGGTCGTTCCGGGTGCCGCCGGAGGCGGTGGCCGAGCTGATCGAGTCGGCCCGGTACACCGCGGGGTAGCCGGGCGATGGCAGGCATGATGCCGTTCGACGCCGCGAGTTCCCGGCGGGTGGCACGGACCTACGCCACCGGTGACGTCGTCACGCAGCGGGGACGCACGCTCGCACTGCTGGACGTGCGCCCCGGGGAACGCGTGCTCGACGTCGGCACCGGTCCGGGCCAGCTGCTGGAGGCGATCGCGGACGCGGCCGGCCCGGACGGGGTCGCGCACGGTCTCGACCCGAGCCCGTCGATGGTGGAGATGGCCCGGGAGCGTTGCGGCGACCGGGCCGTCGTCTCCGAACGCGGGATCGACGGACCGGGCTCGCTGCCCGACGGCCCGTTCGACGCGGTGGTGTCCACCCAGGTTCTGGAGTACGTCGCCGACGTGCCGGCGGCGCTGCGCGAGATCGCCCGGGTGCTGCGCCCGGGCGGCCGGGTACTACTGCTCGACACGGACTGGGACTCGGTGGTCTGGAACGTGACCGACCGGGATCGGCACCGGCGCGTGCTGCGGGCCTGGGAGGCGCACCTGGCCGACCCGCGCCTGCCCTGCACGCTGGGCCCGCGCCTGCGCGAGGCCGGGTTCACCGACGTCGTGGTGGATCTGGTGCCGCTGCTCAACCCGGAGTTCGACATCGACACCTACAGCGCCGGGATGATCGAGATGATCACCGACTTCGTGGGCGGTCGGGACGGGCTGACGGAGGAGGACGCACGCGGCTGGCGAGCCGACGTGCGCGAGCGGGACGACTACTTCTTCAGCCTCAACCGCTACTGCTTCCGCGCGGTGCGGCCGTAGATCAGCACCGCACGGACGGAGCTCTCGTCCAGCCCGAGCGTACGAACGGGGCTCTCGTCCAATCCGGCACGCGGAGAGAGCCCCGGCTCCGCTACGCGAGTGGAGCTCTCGTCCGACGCGGGTGTACGAGCGGAGCTCTCGTTCACCGACGCCGGTGTCGTTCGGCGCGCTGGGGGCAGCGGAGAACGCCGACGGTTGGCACCATGCCGGGATGCCCGACGCACACAACGGCCTCGTGCCGGCCCTGGTCCGGGTCGGTCAGCAGAAGGGCCAGCTCCGCTGGTTCAGCGTCATCCCCCGCAGCGGCGAGTGGGTCAACCACGCGCCGCGCGGGTTGCCGCGCGACGAGTACGAGGTCGAGTGGGTGCTCCACTGGGCCTGGGACCCGGAGGGCCCGGACGACGGACGGCCCGAGGTCACGGTCGAGATCTGCCTGGTCGAGCCGGTGTAGGCACTCGCCGTTCAGGACCGGCGGCGTTCCACCCGTCCGCGGGGCCGCAGCCGCCCGGCCGCGGGCAGCTCCGGGGACGCCCGCACGCACAACCTGATCGCTACCCACCGAGTCGCGGTGGTGCACCTCGCCGTCGACGAGCCAGCTGACCGTCTGCAGCCCGGTGTGCGGGTGCGGGCGACCTGCATCCCGGGCTCGTCGGCGATGTCGTCCGGACCGTAGGTGTGGACGAAGCACCACGCGCCGACCATCCGTCGGCCCAGCCGCGGCACCAACCGGTGGACGTCCGTGTGCTCGCCGAGGCGCACCGTCTTGGCCGCCACCAGCTCCCGGACCGGGCGCGCCGCCGGGTCTCCGGCGCAGATCTGCACCGACGGGTGGGGTGCGGTGTCGCTCATCGATGCAGGCTATCCGGCCGGGTCGAAGCCGTGTGTCATGATCACCGGCGACCCGCCGGCCCGCAGCGCCTCGAGCACCGCCCGCTCGTGCGGGACGACCGGGTCCGGCAGCGCCGCCAGGTCGAACCAGCCCAGATCGGCGCTCTTGGTGAGTTCCATCCGGCGCGGCTCGCCGTCCCAGCGGCGGCAGCTGAAGAAGAAGTCGACCCGCTCGTCGACCGGGTCGCCGTTGCCGTGCGTGCGGTGCATCGCGGTCAGCGGGACGAGGTCCGCCTCGGCGAGGGTGATCCCCAGCTCCTCGCGCGCCTCCCGGCATGCCGCGGCCGGGGCCGACTCCCCCGCCTCGACATGCCCGGCCGCGGCGGCCGCCCAGTGCCCGTCCCGGTAGCCGGTGTTCTGTCGCAGCTGCAGCAGCACCTCTCCGCCGTCCGTGGACCCCCGGCGGAGCAGGACGTAGGCGGCCGGAACCACGCGGAAACGACTCGTCACCCGTCCGACCCTAGAGCCAGGCGACGGCACCGGGGTGGCGCCCCTCAGGTGCCTGGGGCCACCCCGTCCAGGACGGCGATGTCGAGCCGTCGGAGCCGCTCCGGGTCGGCGATCACGTGGTAGCCGGCGATCGTGTCGCCGGCGAAGGTGAACGTGAGCGCGAACAGCAGCCGCCCCAGCGGCGCCACGACGACGCCCACCGCGCCGTCGACGAGCACGATCTCGGCGGCCTGCGACCGCTGTGCGAGGACGGCGGTCCCCTCCGCCACGGCCCGGGCGCCGCGGACCACGGCCGCCGCGCCCTCCGGTAGCGCGGCCGGGTCCGCGCTGCGCACCACGTCCGGGGCGAGTACGGCGAGAACCCCGGTGAGGTCGCCGGCCCGGGCCGCGGTCAGGAACTCCGAGACGATCCGGCGGTGTCGGGTGAGCTCGGAGGCCGGCAGCGCCGGGATGCCGTGGACCTTGAGGCGCGCACGGCTGGCGAGCTTCTTCGCCGCCTGGGGTGTGCGCTCGACGATCGGACCGATCTGGGCGAAGGGCACGGCGAACATGTCGTGCAGCACGAACGCGACCCGTTCGGCCGGTTCGAGCGCGTCCAGCACGACCAGCAGCGCTCTGCTGACCGAGTCGGCCAGCAGAGCCTCCTGCTCCGGCGTGCCGGCCCCGGCGGGCTCGGTGAACTGATCGGGCACCTGCGCCCCGACGAGGTCCTCGCGCCGGGACCGGCGGGCGCGCAGCATGTCCAGGCAGATCCGGGTGATCACCGTCCGCAGCCAGCCGGGCAGGTTGTCCACCTCGCCGGCGTCGACCCGCCGCAGACGCAACCAGGTCTCCTGCACGGCGTCCTCGGCCTCGCCCGACGAGCCGAGCATCCGGTAGGCCACCGCACGCAGCTCCCCGCGGTGGGTCTCGAACCGCTCTGCCAACCGATCCCGCTCGTCCACCGGTCCCCTTTCGTCGTCCTGCTCCGTCATCACCTACGACGACCCACACGCCACCGACGTGACACAGGAGAACCGATGACGTCGCTGCTCCACCTCGATTCCGGCGCCCACCGTTCCGGTGAGTCGGTCAGCCGAGCGCTGACCGCGCTGTTCGCCGACGCCTGGCGGGCCCGGCACGGCTCGACCGGATACCGCTACCGGGACCTGGCCGCCGAGCCGGTGCCACCGCTGGACACCGCCTTCTGCGCCCTGGGCAGGCGGGTGGAGCGAGAGGGCATGGTCCCGCCGGACCGGGTCGCCGCACTGGCCGGGGACCCGGCCGAGAAGGAGACCTGGGCCGTGACCCGCCCGCTGATCACCGAGCTGCTCGCGGCCGACACCGTGCTGATCGGCACACCGATGTACAACTTCTCGATCCCGGCCGCGCTCAAGGCCTGGATCGACCGGGTCAGCTTCCCCGGCGCGTTCGTCGACCCCGTCAGCGGTGATTCCCTGCTGCGCGACACCCGGGTCGTGGTGATCACCCCGCGGGGTGGCGCTTACGGCCCGGGGACCCCGGGCGAGGGATGGGACTTCCACACGCCCTACCTGCGGGCCTACTTCGCCCGACACGGCGTCGCGGCCGAGAACATCCACGTCGTGACCGCTGAGATGACCTTGGCCGAGCTCGCACCGCACCTGGCCCACCTGCGTCCACTCGCGGAGGACTCGCGGGCCGCGGCGACGGCGGCGGTCATCTCCCTGGCCACCGAGAGGAGCGCCAGCGGAACGAGCATCAGCACCGAGAGGAGCGCCAGCGGAACGAGCATCAGCACCGAGAGGAGCGCCAGCGGGACGAGCGGCGGTCGGCCCGGCGACGGGGAAACGGATCGCGTCGACGGCGCCCGGCGTGCTGACCTGGTGGAGTGGAGCTGACCGACTGGTCGGGCCGGACGTGGCCGACGCCTACGACGACGACGCCGACGTGCAGTTCACCGCCGGGCATCTGGCACTGGAGTCGGGCTTCCTCGCGGATCTCGCCGGGGACGGGGGTCGCGCGCTCGAGTTCGCCGTAGGCACGGGCAGGGTCGCCCTGCCGCTGCGCGAGCGCGACCCGGCACCGGCGCCTGGACGAGAGCTCCGCTCGAACAGCCGGAGTGGACGAAAGCTCCGTTCGCGCGGCGTGGGGGGTGGCGCGGGGTGCCGACGCACGAACGGGCCGGTACCGGGGGTCCCGGTACCGGCCCGTCGGGCCTGGCTCAGCTGCAGCCGCTGGTGGAGCCGCAGCCCTCGCAGAGGTAGCAGGACCCGGCCGGACGCATCTTCGTCCCGCAGGTCATGCACAGCGGGGCGTCGGCGGCCTTGCCCAGGCGCAGCTCGAGCAGCTCGGTGGAGCTGCCGACCTCGGCCGGGGCCGGGCTCGCCCCGGCCGGCGCGTCCTCGGCCGGCGAGGACGCGGGCACCGAGGAGCGGAACTCCTCCATGTCCAGGTCACCGTCGGTGCCGTAGCTCTCCGCGACCTGCGCGGTCCGCTCGTCCGCGGAGAAGATGCCCAGCTGGACACGCTTCTCGTAGGGCAGGTGGTCCAGCGCGAGCCGGCGGAACAGGTAGTCCAGCACGCTGGTCGCGATCCGGACGTCCGGGTCGTCGGTCATGCCGGCCGGCTCGAAACGCAGGTTGGAGAACTTCGAGACGTAGAACTCCAGCGGGATGCCGTACTGCAGCCCGACCGAGATCGACATCGAGAACGCGTCCATCACGCCGGCCAGCGTGGAGCCCTGCTTGCCGAGCTTGACGAAGATCTCACCCAGGCCGTCGTCCGGGTAGGAACCCGCGGTCAGGTAGCCCTCGGCACCGCCCACCGTGAACGACACGGTCTCGCTGGGGCGCTTCTTGGGCAGCCGCCGCCTTATCGGCCGCTGCTCGACGACCGTGACGGTCTCGGGCTCGGCCTTGCGCTGCCCGCCCTTGCCGGCCGAGAGTGGCTGCCCGACCTTGCAGTTGTCCCGGTAGATGGCCAGCGCCTTGAGGCCCAGCCGCCACCCCTCCAGGTAGATCCGCTCGACATCCTCGACGGTGGCCCGCTCGGGCATGTTCACCGTCTTGGAGATCGCACCGGACAGGAACGGCTGCGCCGCGGCCATCATCCGGACGTGCCCCATCGGCGCGATCGAGCGCTCGCCCATCGCGCAGTCGAACACGTCGTAGTGCTCCGGGCGCATGCCCGGCGCGTCGACGACGTGGCCGTGCTCGGCGACGTACTCGACGATCGCCTCGGCCTGCTCGGGCTGGTAGCCGAGCTGGTCCAGGGCGCGGCGGACCGTCTGGTTGACGATCTGCATGGAGCCGCCGCCGACCAGCTTCTTGAACTTGACCAGCGCCAGGTCCGGCTCGATGCCGGTCGTGTCGCAGTCCATCATCAGGCCGATCGTGCCGGTCGGGGCGAGCACCGAGGCCTGCGCGTTGCGCCAGCCGTTGGTCTCGCCGAGTGCCAGGCACTCCTTCCAGGTCAGCGTCGCCAGCCTCTGGATCGTCGTGCTGGCCGGGTTGGCGCGGATCGCGTCGTTGGCCGCGGAGTGCTTGCGCATGACGCGCTGGTGGGCCTCGGCGTTGCGGGCGTAGCCGTCGTAGGTGCCGACGATCCCGGCCAGCTCGGCCGAGCGCTTGTAGGCGGCACCGGTCATCAGCGAGGTGATCGACCCGGCCAGCGCGCGCCCACCCTCGGAGTCGTAGGCGTGCCCGGTGGCCATCAGCAGCGCGCCCAGGTTCGCGTAGCCGATGCCCAGCTGGCGGAACTGCCGCGTGGTCTCGGCGATCGGCTCGGTCGGGAAGTCCGCGAAGCAGATCGAGATGTCCATCGCGGTGATGATCAGCTCGACGGCCTTGGCGAACGTCTCGGCGTCGAACCGGTCGTCGTCGCCCAGGAACTTCATCAGGTTCAGCGACGCCAGGTTGCAGCTGGAGTTGTCCAGGTGCATGTACTCCGAGCACGGGTTCGACGCGGAGATCCGGCCGGACTCCGGGCAGGTGTGCCAGTCGTTGATCGTGCTGTCGTACTGGATGCCGGGGTCGGCGCAGTTCCAGGCAGCCTCGGCGATCCCGTGGAACAGCTTCGTCGCGCTGACGTTCTCGATGACCTCGCCGGTCATCCGGCCGCGCAGGCCGAAATCCCCGTCCTCCTCGACCGCGCGCATGAACTCGTCGTTCACCCGGATCGAGTTGTTCGCGTTCTGGTACTGCACGGACGTGATGTCCGTACCCCCCAGGTCCATGTCGAACCCGGCGTCGCGCAGCACCCGGACCTTGGCCTCCTCCTTGGCCTTGGTCTCGACGAACTCGGTGATGTCGGGGTGGTCGACGTCGAGCACGACCATCTTCGCCGCACGACGGGTCGCGCCGCCGGACTTGATGGTGCCCGCGCTGGCGTCCGCGCCGCGCATGAACGAGACCGGGCCCGACGCCGTCCCGCCGGAGGACAGGAGCTCCTTCGACGAGCGGATGCGGGAGAGGTTCAGGCCGGCACCGGAGCCGCCCTTGAAGATCAGGCCCTCCTCGCGGTACCAGTTCAGGATCGACTCCATGGTGTCGTCGACCGAGAGGATGAAACACGCGCTGACCTGCGCCGGGGAGCTCGTCCCGACGTTGAACCAGACCGGCGAGTTGAAGCTGAACACCTGGTGCAGCAGCATCCAGGTCAGCTCGTGGTCGAAGATCTCGGCGTCGGCGTCGGTGGCGAAGTAGCCGTTCTCGACACCGGCCCGGCGGTAGGTGCCCACGACGCGGTCGATCAGCTGGCGCAGGCTCGACTCGCGCGCCGCGCTGCCCGCCGCACCGCGGAAGTACTTGCTGGTGACGATGTTGGTCGCGTTCACCGACCAGGCGCTCGGGAACTCCACACCACGCTGCTCGAAGTTGACGGTGCCGTCGCGCCAGTTCGTCATGACGACGTCGCGACGCTCCCAGTCCACCTCGTCATAGGGGTGGCGCCCGGCCGTGGTGAACACCCGCGCGACGGTCAGCCCGCGGCGGTCCTTCTCCGCGGTGCGTGCCCCGTTCTTCCCGGAACGGGCGGCGCGGGCGGTCTTGCCCTGCTCCGCCGATCCGCTCGTGGCGGTGCCCTTCGTGGCGGTGCTGTCTGTCGCGGCCTGCTCGGCCGCCGTCGGGCCCCCGACGGTCTCGGTCATGAACGTCCCTCTTCCGCTTCCGACGTGTCCTCGAGTCCGCGCGCTGGGGACGCACGGACCGCGGTGCCGTCCACAGGATCCCCCGCGCCCGGCACCGTGTGCCCCTCCGTCGGAGCCGCCGTGGCTCCGTGTCGAATCCTTGCTCCGCAAGGTGTCGATGCCCCGCTTCGCAAGCTCCGCTCAGGTGTCGATGCTCGCTTCGCAAGCTCCGCTCAGGTGTCGATGCTCGCTTCGCAAGCTCCGCTCAGTCCGGTGGGCTGCCACCCGCTCCGTCGGCTGCTTCCCCGGCAGCCACCGAACGCAGGTCGGCGATCTCCTTCTCGAAATCCTCGATCGACGAGAACGAGCGGTACACGCTCGCGAAGCGCAGGTACGCGACCTCGTCGAGATCGCGCAGCGGTCCGAGGATCCCCAGCCCCACCTCGTGGCTGGGAATCTCCGCCGCGCCGTCCGCCCGCACGTTCTCCTCGACCTTGTGGGCCAGCTGTTGCAGGTCGTCCTCGTCGACGGGCCGGCCCTGGCACGCCCGCCGAACACCGCTGACCACCTTCTGGCGGCTGAACGGTTCGGTCACCCCACTGCGCTTGACAACGGCGAGCACGGCCTCCTCGACCGTGGTGAACCGTTTCGCACAGGCGGCGCACGACCGGCGACGGCGGGTGGCGGTCCCGTCGTCGGCGGTCCGGGAGTCGATCACCCGCGAGTCCGGGTGACGGCAGAACGGGCAGCGCATGCGCGAAATCCCCTCCCCGAGACTCACCTCATGTCCCCCAACCAGTGGGATAACGACACCAATGTAACCCCCACATGTAGGGGTGCGCCATCCCTGGCGGCGTTCCTCGTGTCACTTAGCCCGATCGTGCACAGCAGCCTTGCACACCCGTGATCGACCACTGGAGCAGCTCGGGCACACCCGGGTCCGGCGTCCGCCCAGCTCAGCGGGCCGCCGACCCGGCGGCACCCCGCACGGCACCCGACGACGGCCACCCGTCCGCCGGACGCATCGGGGACACGCCGGGGTGTCGCGCCGGACGGAGGGTCAGCGCGACCCGGCCACGACCGGACCCCCGATGCCGTCAGGCACCGGCGCCACGGTCATGGACGCTCCGCCGACCGGCACGTCCGAACGACCCGCCGACGCGTCGGCAATCAGCCCCAGGACAACGACCGCCACGGCCGAGCACAGGACCGTCGCGACACCGATCAGCAGGCGGTCGGTGCGCGACCGGGCATCGTGGCGAGCCGCACCGGTTCGTGTGGCGCGGGGCGGAACCAGGCAGGCGCGGGTCCGCGACGGACGCTCCGGCGTCGCCGCGACGGGGACCGGGACATGGGCGGGGACAGAAACAGGGACAGGGACGTGCCGCACCGGCGAGCCGGACGCGCACGCCGCGCCCCGGCGGGCAGCGCCCCCAGGATCTTGCCGGACAGGCCGGAGACCGACCGTCCCGCGCGCCTCGGCGCGACGGATCCGCGTGCGGCGCCGATCGTCACCGGCGTCCGATCGCTGCCGGGGAATCCGTCCGGTGGTCCGGACCATCACGCCGAGTTGTTCCATGACCCCTCCGCAGTGCTCACCGTGTCGCCTTCTCCGTCGCGGCCACCGAGACGATCGAACGCGCGTACGAGAGGTGTAACAGCGACCCCTGACAGAAGCGGGCCGACGCCCCTGTCCGCCCGTCGTCAGGAACCGTGCAGAACGGTCACCGGAGCCGTCGGCGCACTGTTCGCCGCGAAGGAGGCGTCGGCGAGCATGCCGAGTCCGAACACCGCGGCCGCGGAGGCCAGCGCCAGGCCGAACCCGGCGACGAGACGGCGCATCCGGAACACCGCGGGCGAGACCAAGGCCCGCGGGGCGAGCGCGACCGGGGCGGGACAGAACGCCGCGCCGCGGGCCGGGACCCGGGCACGCCCGCCACGAACACGGGCACGACCCGGCGCGGACCGGGCGCGCCGGATGCCACGGATGTCGTCGACACCACGGACCCCGTGGACACGGCCGGGGACGGGACGGCGACCGTCGCCGGGCACATCGCGGGTCTCCTGCAGCTCGTACGTGATCACAGCCTGCCCCTCACCGGGCCCGGTCGGAGGACCGGGATCCCTTCGCCGTATCGCACTGATGTTCGATCGAACACTCGTGCGAGTGTCTACCACCGGGCACCGACAGAAATCCACGACCTACCGGCGTGTCGTTCGAACATGTGTTTGGCGATCGGGCCGAGGGCGACTACCGTTCGAACCCGGACGATCCTTGAGGAGGCGAGATCGCATGGCAGCGGACGAGTCCGGAACCGGCAAGACCGCCGGAACCGGGGCCGGGAACGTGCGTCACTTCCCCGATCCCGGGGCGGACACGCACGTCCTGACCCACCGCCAGCGCAAGGTGCTGGCCGTGATCCGGGACTGGGTGGAACGTTTCGGCTACCCGCCGAGCGTGCGTGAGATCGGAGACGCGGTCGGCCTGACGTCGACGTCGTCGGTGCACCACCAGCTACGGACGCTGGAGAAGAAGGGCTTCCTGCGCCGGGACCCTAACCGCACCCGCGCGGTCGACGTGCGCAGCCCGGACACCGGCGAGAGCTCGGACAGCGACGGTGACCCGTCGGCGGTGCGGTCCGAGCGACCGGCGCCGGCGTTCGTGCCGCTGCTCGGTGACATCGCGGCCGGTGGCCCGATCCTGGCCGAGCAGGCCGTGCAGAGCGTGTTCCCGCTCCCCCGCGAGATCGTCGGTGAGGGGACGCTGTTCCTGCTCAACGTGAAGGGCGACTCGATGGTCGAGGCCGCGATCACCGATGGCGACTGGGTCGTGGTGCGCCAGCAGCCGGTCGCCGAGCAGGGCGAGGTGGTCGCCGCGATGATCGACGGCGAGGCCACGGTGAAGACCTTCCGCCGCACCGACGGGCACGTCTGGCTGATGCCGGCGAACGCCGCCTACCAGCCGATCCCCGGGGACGACGCGACGATCCTGGGGCGGGTCGTTGCGGTGCTGCGGCGCCTGTGAGGTGAGGTCGGTCTGCACGCCCGTCCGGCCGCGCTGTTCAGCCGCGCCGCCAAGGAGACCGGCCTGGCCGTGACCCTGGCCGGTCGGCTCCCGGACTCCCCGGCCCCGGGCGCCGGGCGCCGCCCCGCGCCTCGAGGGGACCTTTCGGGACCCCCTGGTGAGCGGGGGGAGCCTTCGGGACGCCTCGTCGTGCACGTGACCGGCCCGGGCACGGTGGCCGGGGTCAGGGTCAGCAGGGTCAGCGGCGGGACCTGCGACGGCCGTGCACCGTCATCGCGACGCCGGCGCCCACCAGCAGCACGACCACCGCGGCACCGCCCAGCACGGCCGGCAGCCACGGCGGGAACGTCCGGGTCGACGGCGGCGTGGCCGGTTGGACCTGCGCCGCCGCACCCGGTTCGAGTGCCGCGGCCACCGCGCCGGGCACCGTGCGAATCGCGGCCGGCCCTCCGCCGCGGGCCTCGGACCCGGACAGCAACGCCCCGTCGGCGGTGAGCGCCACCGCCTCGCCCTGCGGCTCGTCGGGCAACGGGATCCGGACCGGCGCGCCGGCCGACGCGGCCACGATCTCGTCCGAAGTCCCGCCCCCACCCCCATCGCCGTCGCCGTCGCCGGGCAGGGGGAACAACCACGCGTCGGTGTAGGTGCGCAGCGCGAGAACCCGTCCCCCGCCCGTCGATGCGGGACTCAGCCCCGCTCCGGTGATTGTGCGCGTGCCGATCCCGCCCAGCGGGCCACCGGCCGTCGACGACATCGGGAGCACCACCTGCCCGGCCCGCACCAGGCGCGTCGGCCCGGGTTCGGCGAGCGGGCCGGACGGCCGGTAGACCCCCGCCGCCCCGGACGCCTTCGTGACCAGCACCGGAACCCCGTCGTCACCGACGACGAGCGCCTCGGCGTCGTGCGGCCCGTCCGGGTAGACGAGGCGGTGCAGCCGCGGCGGGCCGGAGCGCGGCAGCACCACCAGCGCGACCGAGTCCCGGCGCCCGGCGTTGTCGCCGATGTCGGCGAGCCAGAGCGCGCCGTCCGGGCCGAGGGCCAGGTCCTCGACGTCGGCGGGATCGATCGGGGCGGAGCGGTTGCCGGTGACGGCGCAGGTTCGCGGGTCGATTCGGTAGGCGACCGAGCTCGACGCGCTGTCGACGATCCCCCAGTAGGCGTCGCCGTCGGCGACCAGCCCGGACAGCTCGCCGAGCCGGTCGTCGTCGACGGTGCAGCCCGGCTCGGGCGCCGGCGGCCCCGGAGCCTGGGGCCGGCGCTGGGGCTGGGACTGGGACTGGGACTGGGACTGGGACTGGGCGATGCCGGAACCACTCAGGACCAGGGCACCTGCCAGGGCCCCGGTCAGGACGAGCGACCGGACCGGCCAGGATCGCCGCCCTGCAGTGTCCGGCCCGATCTCGATCGTGCCGCTGCGGAAGGGCCGGCTCAGGACCGCGACTCGTCGGACGCGGCCGAGGATCCGGACCCGGCCGTGACGAACGCGGAGACCGCCGTGCCCAGCTCCGGGCTGACCCGGGCACGCAGGCGGGTGCCCTCCGGCGTGTGCTCCTCGGCGAGCACCTCACCGTCGTCGTGCACCCGCGCCACCAGGCCGCCCTCGGTGTAGGGCAGCAGCAGGTCGACCTCGTACTCCGGGTGCGGCAACAGCTCGGCGATCCGGTCGCGCAGCTTGGACACGCCGTCGCCACGGTGGGCGGAGACGAACACGGCCTCACCGGCCAGCGCCCCGCGCAGCCGGGCCAGGGCCAGGTCGCCCGCGGCGTCGGTCTTGTTCACCACGAGCAGCTCGCGCGGCATCGTGCCGCCCTGTTCCTCGCCGATCTCGACCAGGACCTGGCGCACGGCCGAGATCTGATCGTCGGGGAACGCGTCCGAGGCGTCCACGACGTGCACCAGCAGGTCGGCCTGCGCGGCCTCCTCCAGCGTCGAACGGAACGCCTCGACGAGCTGGTGCGGCAGGTGCCGCACGAACCCGACGGTGTCGGTGAGGGTGTAGCCGCGCCCGTCCGGGGTCTCGGCCTTGCGGGTGGTCGGGTCCAGGGTCGCGAACAACGAGTCCTGCACCAGCACGCCGGCGTCGGTCAGCGCGTTGAGCAGGCTGGACTTGCCGGCGTTGGTGTAACCGACGATGGCCACCGAGGGCACCTCGTAGCGGCGGCGGTTGCCGCGCTGGGTCTCCCGGACCTGGCGCATCGCGCCGATCTCGCGGCGCAGCTTGGACATGCGCGCCCGGATCCGGCGGCGGTCCAGCTCGATCTTCGTCTCGCCGGGGCCGCGGCCACCGATCCCGAC
>JAKDNL010000004.1 GCA_030451825.1 Pseudonocardia sp.
TTCGTAGGATCGACCCCGTCACCGAGAAGGGACACTGACATGGACTTCACCGAGGACACCGCCGTCGCGGCAGTCAAGGACACCATCGCGCCCGATACCGACCCCCGGCTGGCCGAGCTCGTCGGCGGTCTCGTAGACCACCTGCACGCCTACGTCCGCGAGGTCCGGCCCACGGTCGAGGAGTGGACCGCCGCGATCGAGTTCCTCACCGCCGTCGGGCAGAAGTGCGACGACACCCGCCAGGAGTTCGTCCTGCTCTCCGACGTGCTCGGGGTGTCGATGCTGGTCGAGACGATCAACGGCCAGGACACCGGGACCGAGAGCACGGTGCTCGGCCCATTCCACATGACCGAGAGCCCGCGCCGGGAGATCCGCGACAGCATCGACGAGCTGACCGGCGGCCGGGACTGCGTGGTGGAGCTGCGGGTGCTCGGCGCCGACGACACCCCGCTGCCCGGCGCCGAGGTCGACATCTGGCAGGCCACCGCCGAGGGGTTCTACGACGTCCAGCAGCCGGACGTGCAGCCCGCCGGGAACGGCCGCGGGCTCTTCAGTGCCGATGACGACGGTCGCGTCTGGTTCCGCACGGTCGTGCCCAGCCACTACCCGGTCCCCACCGACGGGCCGGTGGGCGACCTGCTCGGCGCCCTCGGCCGGCACGCCTTCCGACCGGCGCACGTGCACGTGCTCGCGACCGCGGACGGCCACCGGGAACTGACCACGCACCTGTTCGTCGCGGGCAGCAGCTACATCGACTCGGACGCCGTCTTCGCGGTCAAGAAGAGCCTGATCGTCGACTTCGAGCGGATCGAGGATCCGGAGGTCGCCGCGCGCTACGGCCTCGACGCCGGGTTCCGGCTCGCCCGGTACGACGTCGTGCTCGACCCGGCACGGGTGGATGTGGCCTGAGATGTGGACCGACTTCCGCTACCAGGCTCAGCCGATGCGCGTCGTGTTCGGGGCCGGACGCTCATCCGAGATCGGCGACGAGCTCGACCACCTCGGACTGGAACGCGTGCTGGTGCTCGCCACCCCCGAGCAGCGCGCTCTCGCCGAACGGGTGGCGGACTCGCTCGGCTCCCGCGCGGCCGGCGTGCATGCCCACGCCCGGATGCACGTCCCCCGGGAGACCGCGGACGCCGCCGCGGACGAGGCCCGCTCGCAGCGGGCGGACGGCTGCGTCGCGGTGGGTGGTGGCTCCACCATCGGGCTCGGCAAGGCCGTCGCGCTGCGGCACGGCCTCCCGATCATCGCCGTGCCGACCACCTACGCCGGCTCGGAGATGACACCGGTCTGGGGGATGACCGAGAACGGCGTCAAGACCACCGGCCGGGACCCGGCGGTGCTGCCCCGCAGCGTGATCTACGACCCCGACCTGACCCGGTCACTGCCCCCGGAGCTCGCGGTGACCAGCGCCGTCAACGCGCTCGCACACGCCGTCGAGGCCCTGTACGCGCCGGACGCGTCACCGATCATCTCGCTGATGGCCGAGGAAGGAGCGCGGGCGATCGTCGCCGCGCTCCCCGGACTCACCGGCGACGACGACGCGGCCCGCGCCGGGGCGCTCTACGGATCCTGGCTGTGCGGCGCGGTACTCGGCGCGACCACGATGTCGCTGCACCACAAGCTGTGCCACGTGCTCGGCGGGACCTTCGACCTGCCGCACGCCGCGGTGCACACCGTCGTCCTGCCGCACGTCGTCGCCGTCAACGCCCCCGCCGCGGCGCCGATGGCCGCCGCGCTGTCCCGGGTCCTCGGGTCGGACACACCCGCCACCGCGCTGTGGGAGCTCACCGGCCGGCTCGGTGCCCCCACGTCGCTGGGCGAGCTGGGTTTCGCCGAGACGGACGTCGCCCGGGTGGTCGAGGCCGTGGCCTCGGCGCCCTACGCCAACCCGGCGGAGGTCCCTGGCGAGGCGATCCGATCCCTGCTCGTGCGCGCCCAGCAGGGTGAGCCCCCGGACGAACGGGCCGTCGCCGCGCCGGGGACGCTCAGCCCCGCGCGCCCGGCCCCGTCGTCAAGGTACGAGCGATGACATTGCGCTGCACCTCGTTCGTGCCCTCGCCGATCTCGAGGATCTTCGCGTCGGCGTAGAACCGGGAGATCTCCGATTCGCGGATGTAGCCGTATCCGCCGTGGATCTGGACCGAGTCCCGCGCGCAGCGGTTGGCCACCTCGGAGGCGTAGAGCTTCGCCATCGCGGCCGCCTGGGCGTAGGGGCGACCGCTGTCGGCCAGCCACGCGGCGCGGTAGACCAGCGCACGCGCGGCCTCCACCTCGGTGGCCATGTCGGCGAGCTTGTGCCCGACGGCCTGGAAGTCACCGATCCTGCGACCGAACTGCTCGCGCTCGGTCGAGTGCCGCACGGCCATCTCCAGCGCCGCCGACGCGAGCGAGAGCGCGAGCGCGGCGACGCTGATCCGTCCCGGATCCAGGACCTGCATGAACTGCTTGAGCCCGTTGCCGTCGTCACCGATGAGGTGGTCGTCGGGAATCCAGCAGTCGGTGAAGACCAGCTCCCGGGTGTCACAGGCGTGCCACCCGAGCTTGCGCAGGCGCCGCCCCTTCTCGTAGCCGGCGGTGCCATCGGGCACGAAGAAGGTGCCGAACCGCTTGCCGCCGGCGCCGCCCCCGCCGTTCCCGCCGTCAGCGCCGTCCGCGCCGTCGTCGGTGACGGCGAGCAGCGTGACGCCGAGGCTCATGTCCGTCCCGGCGGTGGTGATGAACATCTTCGTACCGTTGATCAGCCATCCGCCGTCGGCGCGGACCGCCCTGGTCCGGATGCCCCGGGCGTCCGAGCCGGCGGTCGGCTCGGGCAGCCCCACGGCCCCGCGATGGGTTGCGGCGGCCCCCGGGGCGCGCCAGCGTTGGGTCTGCTCCTCGGTACCGAACGTCGCCAGCGGCAGCGAGGCGATCGTCGAGTGGGCGTTCCAGCCCGACGCGAGCGACTGGTCGGCCCGCCCGATCTCCTCCATCGCCGCGACGTAGGCCACGAAGCCCGCGTCGCCGCCGCCGTAGCGCTCCTCGACGAGCATGCCCATCAGGCCGAGCTCGCCCATCTTCTTGTAGGTCCCGGTCGGGACGTGCTCGGTCTCCGACCACTCGGCCGCGTAGGGCCGGATCTCGCGGTCGGCGAAGTCCCGGCACATCCGCTGTAGCGCCCTGGTCTCGTCGGGAAGATCAAAATCCATGTCGGCTGTCCTTCGGGGTGTTCGGCAACGCGCGGTGTGAGCGGCGGGCGCCGTCAGCGGGAGGCGTCCGGAGGGGGCTGGCCGAACCGGGCCTTGCCGGGGCCGTCCTGCAGGAACGAGCGCATGCCGGCGTCGCGGTCGCGCGTCGCGAACAGCCCGGCGATCAGTGACCGCTCGAGGGCGAGCCCGACCTCCAGCGGCCCGTCCGAGCCCTTGTCGACCGCGAGCTTGATCGCCTGCAGCGCGAACTGGGGACCGGCAGCCAGCTCCCGGGCGAAGCGCTGAGCCTCCTGCAACGCGGTACCGGCCGGCACCACGCGGTCGACCAGCCCGATCGCGGCGGCCTCGTCGGGCCGTACGCGGCGCCCGGTCATCAACAGCTCCTTCGTTCGCGAGGGGCCCACCAGCCGCGCGAGCCGCTGCGTGCCACCGGAGCCCGGGAGGATCCCCAGCAGGACCTCGGGCTGGGCGAGCGACGCACGGTCGCCGGCGATCCGGTGGTCCGCGCAGAGCGCGAGCTCCAGCCCGCCACCGAGCGCGTGCCCCTCGATCGCGGCGATCACCGGCATCGGCAGCGCCGCCACCTCGGTGAACGTGCGCTGCAGCGCGCGGTTCCAGCTCCAGATCTCCTCGAACCCCATGGCCGCAAGGCCCTCGACGTCGGCGCCCGCGGCGAACGCCCGCTCGCTGCCGGTCACGACGACGGCGTGCACGTCCTCGGCGACCGCGAGGCGGCCGACCGTGCGGGCCAGTGCCTCCCGCATCTCGGTGTCGATGACGTTCAGGGGCGGGTTGTCGAGGCGCAGGGTGGCCACCCGGTCCTCGATGTCGAGCAGTACCCGTTCGCCCACGACCTCGACCGTCCTCTCGTTCGTCCCGGCGCCCCGCGCTCGGGGCCTTGTGAACAGCCGCGGCCCGGGCTTAGGCTCGGCACCGTTTCATAGAACGATTGGTACACGAAACCCGTGGCGGCCACAAGCGCGCCCGGCGGATCCGCGGGATCCCGCCGAAACGGTTCTTCCGACCCGCACAGGAGGTGCGATGCCCGACCCGGTCCTCAACCTCGCCACCGTCCTGGACCACAACACCGCACGGCGGCCCCGCCAGGTCGTCCTCACCCATGGCGAGAACCGGCTGACCAACCAGGAGCTCAGCGAGCGGGTGCACGCCCTGGCGGCCGGGCTCCGCGAGACCGGCGTGGGCCGCGGGGACGTCGTCGCGATCCTGCTCACAACCACGTCGAGTTCCTCGAGACGGTGCTCGCGATCAGCCGTCTCGGCGCCGTGGCGCTCCCGCTGAACTTCCGGTTGGCCGCCCAGGAGTGGGCCTACATCCTCGGCAACTCCGAGGCCTGCGCCCTGGTGACCGAATCGGAGTTCCGGCCCGCCGTGGAACCGGTCCTCGACGGTCTCCCGGCCCTGCGTACGAGGCTGCTGCTCGACGGCGCGCGAGACGGCTGGCTGGGCTACCAGGATCTTCTCGACTCCCACCGCGGAGCCCGGGTCCCGGTCGCGGAGACCCGCGCCGACGACCTGCACCGGCTGATGTACACCTCCGGCACGACATCGCGGCCCAAGGGCGTGCAGATCACCCACGCAAACGTGGCGTGGAAGAACTTCGCCCACATCGTCGAGTTCGGACTGAACCGCGACGACAGGACACTGATCTGCGGCCCGCTCTATCACGTGGGGGGCCTCGACCTACCGGGGACGGGCACCTGGCAGGCGGGCGGCGAGATCGTCCTGCTCCGGCGCTTCGACGCCGCCGAGGTTCTCGACACGATCGAGCGCGAGCGGCCGACGGTCGTATGGCTCGCGCCGGCGATGATGATCGCGATCCTGCAGCTGCCCGGCGCCTCCGCCCGGGACCTGAGCTCGGTGCGGTTGATCATCGGTGGCGGCGAGAAGATGCCCGAGCCGCTCGTCCGGCGGGTGCTCGACACCTTCCCCGGCGTGTGGTTCGCCGACGCCTACGGGCTGACCGAGACCGTGTCCGGCGACACCGTCAACGACGCCGACCACATGCTCGACAAGGTCGGCTCCGTCGGCCGGCCGGTCGCGCACCTGGAGATCCGGATCGTGGCCGACGACGGCACGGCCGCCGGGCCGGACGAGGTCGGTGAGATCGCCCTGCGCGGCCCCAAGGTCACCTCGGGCTACTGGCGCGACGCCGAGGCGACCGCGCGTTCGTGGCGTGACGGGTGGTTCCACACCGGTGACGTGGGCCGGCTCGATGACGACGGATTCCTCTACGTGGAGGACCGCAAGAAGGACATGATCGTCTCGGGTGGCGAGAACATCGCCACGCCCGAGGTCGAACGTGTGCTGTTCGAGCACCCCGACATCGTCGAGGCCGCGGTCGTCGGCATGCCGCACGAACGCTGGGGTGAGGTCCCGCGTGCCTTCGTCGTCCTGCGGCCCGGGTCCGAGCCCGATCCGGACGGGCTCGGCTCCTTCTGCCGCGAGCGGCTGGCGCGGTTCAAGGTGCCGGCCGAGTTCGTCGTCGTGCCCGAGCTCCCCCGGACACCGTCCGGCAAGGTGCTCAAACGGGACCTGCGAGAACTGCCGGTGGCGCCATGAACTCCCTCCCGTCCTTCGACCTGACCGGCCGCACCGTGTGGGTGACCGGCGCCGGGAAGGGACTCGGTCGTGCCGTCGCCACGGCCATGGCACACGCCGGCGCCCGGGTGGCCGTCACCGCGCGCACCTCCGAGGACCTCGAGAAGCTCGCGACCGAGCTCGCCGAGGTGACCACCGTCGACGTCGTGCCGGCGTCGGTGGACGATGCGGACGCCGTCGACGCCGTGGCCGCGACGATCCTCGATCGCTCCGGACGCATCGACGGCGTGGTCAACGCCGCGGGCATCAGCCCGGTGTTCGTCCGCAGCGAGCGCTCTCCGACGCCGACTGGCAGCGGGTCCTGCGGGTCAACCTCGACGGCACGTTCCACGTCTGCCGGGCCGCCGGCCGGGCGATGCTCGAGCAGGGCTCGGGCTCGATCGTCAACGTCACCTCGGTGCACGCGGAGGTCGGCGCCGAGCGGATCGCGGCCTACGCAGCCAGCAAGGGTGCGATCACCGCGCTCAGCAGGAGCCTCGCCGTGGAGTGGGCCGATCGCGGCGTCCGGGTCAACTGCCTGGCGCCGGGCTACGTGCCGACCGACCTCAGCAGCGGCCTGCTCGACTCACCGCGCGGCGAGGGGATCAGGGCCCGGATCCCGATGGGGCGGACCGGTGTCCCGCACGAGGTCGCCGGCGCCGCGGTCTTCCTCGTCAGCGACGCCGCCGGGTACACGACCGGCTCCACGATCACGACCGACGGCGGATGGACCGCGTGGTGACCCACCCGCCCGCATCCGCCGATCCAGGAAGGACAGACGTGACAGCAGCACAGGCACCGGCGCGCGCGGAAGAGGCGGCGAGCGCGGACGAGTTGTCCGAGATGTACCGGAGGATGCGCCGCATCCGCCGGTTCGAGCAACGCGCGTCCGAGCTGTACAAGCAGACAGAGATTCCCGGCTTCCTGCACCTGTCCATCGGGCAGGAGGCGACCGCCGTGGGTGCGTGCTGGCATCTCGTCGAGCGCGACGGCATCACCTCGACCCACCGCGGCCACGGGCACTGTCTGGCCAAGGGGCTCGACAGCGCGTCGATGTTCGCCGAGCTCATGGGCAAGGAGACGGGGACCTGCCAGGGCCGTGGCGGGTCCATGCACATCGCCGACCCGTCGCTGGGGATCTACGGCGCGAACGGCATCGTGGGCGCGGGGCTGCCGATCGCGGTGGGCGCCGCGACCGCGGCCCAGCTCCGCGAGACCGGCGGCGTCGTGGTCGCCTTCTTCGGCGACGGCGCCGTCGCGCAGGGGATGTTCCACGAGTCGGTGAACCTCGCGGCGGTGTGGGACCTGCCCGTCGTGTTCTTCTGCGAGAACAACCACTACGCCGAGTTCTCGCACGCCACCGAGCAGCACCGCGCGCCGCTCTCGGCGCGCGCCGCGGGCTACGGCATCGGCTACGAGCACGTCGACGGCAACGACGTGTCCGCGGTCGCGGGCCTGATGGCCGACGTGACCGAGCGGCTGCGCAACGGCGCCGGCCCGGTCCTGGTGGAGGCCGAGACCTACCGGTGGCACGGTCACTACGAGGGCGACCCGGAGCGCTACCGCACGCCGGACGAGGTGGCGGGCTGGAAGGACCGCGACCCGCTCGTCGTCGCCCGCACGGCCCTCACCGCGCGGGGGGTGCCGGGCTCCGCGCTGGACGGGATCGACGCGGAGATCGAGTCCGAGATCGCGAACGGCATCTCCGCCGCCCGTGCCGCCTCCGAACCCGCCCCGTCGACGCTGCGGGACTTCGTCACCGCGCCCCGCGAGATCGTCCCGGAGCCCGCGGAGGCGGACGGGGAGATCTTCCGAACGATGGACGCGGTGCGGACCGCGCTCGACCACGAGCTGGCCGCCGACCCGGACGTCTTCGTCGCCGGTATCGACGTCGCCGCGGGCGGCGGGGTGTTCGCGCTGACCCGGGGGCTCGCCGAGGCCTACCCGGGCCGGGTACGGGACACCCCGATCTCGGAGACGGCCATCGTCGGCACCGCGGTCGGCTCGGCGATGGCCGGCATGCGCCCGGTCGTCGAGCTCATGTACTTCGACTTCATCGGGGTCTGCCTGGACCAGCTGCTCAACCAGGCGGCGAAGCTCGGGTTCATGACGGGCGGTGCGGCACGCATGCCGCTCGTTGTCCGGACGCAGTTCGGAGCCGGGAAGTCCTCGGGCAGCCAGCACTCGCAGAGCCTCGAGGCGCTCCTGGCGCACATCCCCGGGCTCACGGTCGTCATGCCGTCGAACCCCGCCGACACCTACGGCCTGCTCCGCGCGGCGATCCGCGACCCCAACCCGGTCGTGTTCGTGGAGAACCGGCTGACCTACGGCAGGAAGGGCCCACGCCCGCCCGAGGATCACTTGGTCCCGCTCGGCAAGGCGAAGGTCGCCCGGCCCGGCTCCGACGTCACGATCGTCTCGTACTCCCGGATGCTGACCGAGTGCCTGGCCGCGGCCGAGACGCTCGCCGACGACGGCGTCGACGCCGAGGTGATCGACCTGCGGACCGTGGTGCCGTGGGACCGGGAGACGGTGCTCGCGTCACTGGCGAAGACGCACCGCCTGATCGTCGCGCACGAGGGGGTCCAGGACTTCGGCGTCGGAGCCGAGATCGCCGCGATGGCCGCCGACGAGGGTTTCTGGCACCTCGACGCGCCGGTGGTGCGCGTGGCACCGCCGGCGATGCCCGCGCCCTATGCGCCATCGCTGGAACGGGAGTGGTTGCCGGACCGGGAGACCGTCGCGGCCGCGGCCCGCCGGGTCTGTTCGGCATGAGCGCGGCGAGCCCGACCGCGCCGGCCACCGCGGAACCGGCCGCGCGGACGGCCCCCGTTGCCGCTCGGCAGCCCGCCCCGGTCCCGAGCCGCACGCGGACCGACGGCCGGTCGTGGGCGAGCCGCTCGCCAGGGCCCTGGCCCGCGAGCGCGGCCTGGACATCCACGACGTCGTGCCGGGGCCCGACGGCGCCGTACGTGCGGCGCAGGTGACGAACGCTGGCCACGCCATCCGGCAGGTGGCTCCGCCGGGCACCGGCACCAGCGTGGCCGGGTCCGTCCACCTGCTCGTCGCGGACGCCGACGTGACCGGGCTGGAGCGGGCACTGGCATCCGGCTCAGCCGATCCCGCCGCGCGGGAGGGCGCCGAGCCGTCGCTGTTCGCCGCCGTCACGCAGCTCGTCGTCCAGAGTCTGCGGCGCTGCCCGGGTGTGCACGCGGACGACGTCTCCGTCCCGGTTCACCTGTCCGTGCTGAGGGAGGACGACATGTGGAGCGAGGTACCCGACGCGGGTTCGCTCAGCTTCGCCGGGCTCCTGCGGGCGCTGGGCACCCGCACACCGGCGCCGACGCCCGATGCCGGCCTCGTGGTGATCGACTCCGATTCGACCGGCATCGCACTGGAGCTGATGTCGCCGCCGGCGGGCGCGCGGGCCGCGCTGACGGTCGGTGGGGTGCAGCGGAGCGTCTCGGTGGTGACGACGGACGGCGCGGAGGGCATCGCCGTCCGGTCGGTGATCCGGCTCGGCCTCTCCCTCGACGCGTCGTGTGTCGGCCGGGCCGACGCCGCCGCGTTCCTGCGTGACCTGGTGTCGCGGCTCGCCGGCACGACGGCGTCGGAGCTCGGTTTCCCGGTCGCGGCTACGGCGTGAACGGTGGTGGGCGGCTCACGGCGCGGCGTAACCGCCGTCCACCACGAACTCGGCCCCGGTGGTCCACCGGGAGTCCGTACCCGCGAGATAGGAGAACGCACCGACGAGATCCTCGGGCTTGCCGAGCCCGAGCGGATGGCGCGCGGTCAGCGACGGCAGGGCACCTTCGGGGATGTCGGCGGTCATGGCGGACTCGAAGGTTCCGGGGCACACGCAGTTCACCCGGATCCGTTCCTTCGCGTACTCGACCGCCGCCACCTTGGTCAGGTGGATCACGGCCGCCTTCGCCGCGCAGTACGGCGCCGCGTACGGCCAGGCCGTCAGGCCGGACACCGAGGCGGTGTTGATGATCGAGCCACCGCCGTCCTGCTTGCGCATCACCCGCACGGCGGCGGTCGTCCCGTGGACCGTCCCCATGAAGGTGACTTTGAGCTGGCGTTCCCACTCCTCCGGCGGCTGGTTGTGGATCCGGCCGCTGGACGACAGGACGCCGGCGTTGTTGATCAGAACGTCGAGCTGCCCGAACCGGTCGACGGTGGCCGCCACCGCCTCGTCGACGGCGGCGGCGTCGGACACGTCGACCACCCGGGTGAGTACCTGGGAGCCCGAGTCCTTCACCGCCGAGGCGGTCGCGTCGAGCCGCTCGGCCGAGAGGTCACAGAGGACCAGATCGGTCGCCCCCTCCCCCGCCAGCCGTTCGGCCACCGCCGTGCCGAGCGCACCGGCGGCTCCGGTGATCAGCACGACGCGCGAGCGCGCGTTCTCCGAGCTCGTCATCAGTCCATCGCCTCTTCGCGAGAGTTTCTTGTACCGGCTGTTCTGTAAAACCCTAATCCCACGGGCCGCCGCAGTCGAGGGCACGGCGCGAAGTAACCCCTCACCCGCCCAGCCGCACCTGCACCGTCGCCTCGCAGGCCACCTCGTCGTCGGAGCGCCGCAGGAGCAGCCCGCCCATGAAGGGGCCGCTGACCAGCTTCGGGAGCATTTTGCCGGTCGTCGTGTACAGCGTGGTCCTGTCGCTGGTGGGGACGAGGGCACTGCTGGCGATCTCCGAGCGGCGGGCGCGGGACGAGGAGTCCGTCGCCGTGTCGTCGGCCTGACGGCGGCGACGCGGCTACGGTCGGCGCCCTCCCACCCGGGTAGCATCGCCGAGGACGCCACCGACATCGACCACCAGAGCCGGGAGGAGCAGATGCCCCGGCCACCCGGTCACGGGAGCGGATTCGAACCGCGCCGCCAGGAGATCATCAGCATCTCGGCGGCGCTGTTCGCGCGTCGCGGGTACGCGGCCACCAGCATCACCGACATCTGCGAGGCGGTCGGCCTGGCGCGCGGAGCCTTGTACTACTACATCGGCTCCAAGGAGAAACTTCTCGTCGAGATCCAGGAAGCCGTGCTGGGCCCGCTGCTCACGATGGCCAGGCCGATCGTCGAGGCTCCGACGTCGCCCGCCGTCCGGATGCGGCTGTTGTCCGAGGTTCTGCTGGCCACGATCGTCCGACGGCTCGACCACATCTGGGTCTACGAGCACGACTACCGCCAGCTGTCGCCGACGAACCGCGAGGCGGTCGTCGCCCGGCGCCGCGCGTTCGAGTCGATCGTGGTCGACCTCCTCTCAGCGGCGGTCGAGGCCGGCCAGTTCAGGCCGATCGACCTCCAGCTCGGCATGCTGCAGTTCCTGAACCTGCACAACCACACCTACCAGTGGATCCGGTCCGACGGCCGTTGGTCGGTGTCCCGCCTCTCGGCCGAGTACTGCAGTACCCTCTTCCGCGCCTTCGCCGCGGACGGCTTCGATCCGTCCCGGGTCGAGGAGGACACCGATCGGTTCCGCCGGGAGCATCCGGAGTTCGATCTCGAGCCGCAGCCGGCGAGCACCCTCGACCCGGCCTGATTCCGCTGGTCGCGACGGAGGAGACCGCAGCCGCCCGACGCCGGGACGAAGGGAAGTCGGATGCGCCGGGGCCGGGCCGGTGGAACGGTCTCACCGTGGACTCCCCGGTGGCACGCTCGCCCGCCACGACCTGGCGGATCGGCCTTGCCGGCGGGCCCCTCATGGCGGTGACGTTCGGCATGGTGCGCTATGCCTACGGCCTCACCCTGCCCGCCATCCGCACCGATCTGGTGCTCTCCGACCTCGTCCTCGGACTGATCGCCAGCGGCACGTTCCTCGGCTTCCTCGTCGCTCTGCTGCTGTCGACCCCCCTGTCGGCGAAGGCCGGTCCGCGGGCGTCCACGACACTCGGCGGCCTGGTGTGGCCGGTCGCTGGACCGGCGGCCTCGTCCAGCGTCTGCGCTCCGCCCCGGTCGCAGCCGTCTCGCTAGTGGTCGCGCGCCCGAAAGTACGCCGATGAATCGGATGGCCGCGGACACGGATGGCGTGATCGACGCAACCGCACATACCTGCTGGTCACCGGACATATGGCGGACCTGTTGTGCGGTGGCATCACGGTGTGTGCGGTGGCCCATCGACAGCGCCGAACCTGCGCCGCGGCTCAGGGGCCGCGCTGTACTACCGTGACCGGGTGTCGACCACGCGACCAGCCCAGGCCTGGATCGACGCCGGTGCCGGGGTGGCGGGCGACATGCTTCTCGGCGCCCTGCTCGACGCGGGAGCAGATCTCGACGCCGTCCGCTCCGCGGTGTCGGCCGTCGTCCCCGGAGAGGTCACGGTAGAGGCGGAGCCGGTGCACCGGGCAACTCTGCGCGCGACGCGGGCCCGGGTACGCAGCGTCGTTGCGGACCATCCACACCGGTCCTGGGCGACGATCCGGCGGCTCCTCGACGACGCCGACCTCGCACCGGACATCCGAGCGCGGTCGGTTCGCGTGTTCTCCCTGCTCGCCGAGGCGGAGGGCCGGGTGCACGGGGTTCCCGTGGACCATGTGGAGTTCCACGAGGTCGGCTCCTGGGATTCCATCGCCGACGTCGTCGGCACCTGTGCCGCGGTAGCCGATCTGGGGCTCGCCTCGATCACCGCCGGGCCGGTCGCACTCGGCTCGGGCCGTGCACGGTCCGCGCACGGCGAGATCCCGGTGCCGGTCCCCGCCGTTCTCGAGTTGGCCAGGGGCTGGCGGGTCACGACGGGCGGGGACGGCGAGCTGGCCACACCGACCGGGATGGCGCTGGTCCGCGGCCTGGCCGGGGCGTGCGGCCCACTCCCGGAGATGTGCGTCGACGGGGTCGGGATCGGGGCCGGGACCCGCGACGTCGACGGCCGCCCGAACGTCGTCCGGGTCGTGATCGGGGCCGGCGCTCCGGTGACCGGTGGGTCGACGGTGCAGGGGATGGTCGTCCTGGAGGCCAACGTGGACGACCTGGATCCGCGGGTCTGGCCGTCGGTGCTGCAGGCACTGCTCGACCACGGTGCGGCCGACGCCTGGCTGGTCCCGATCCTGATGAAGAAGGGGCGACCGGCCCACACCCTCCGGGTGCTGGGCCACGCCGACCACGCGGCCGAGCTGCGTGCCCTCGTGCTCGGGTCGACCTCCACACTCGGAGTCCGCCAGTCCGAGGTGTCCCGGTTCGCGCTGGACCGGGCATGGCGCAACGTGGCGGTACTCGGCGCCGACGTCCGGATCAAGCTGGGCCTGCAGGACGGCGCGATCGTGCACGCCGAACCCGAGTTCGACGACGTCGCGCAACTGGCCGGTAGCCGCGGGCTCCCGGTCCGCCAGGTCCTCGACGCGGCGTCGGCCGCCGCTGACACCGCCGGTCTGCGGCCGGGCGAGTACCCGGGGCCGGCCTGAGTTCAGGTCGGAGCGGCGATCTGGGCGGCGAGGTGGCCGGCACCGTAGCCGTTGTCGATGTTGACGACGGCGACGCCGGGCGCGCAGGAGTTGAGCATCGTCAGGAGAGCGGCCACGCCGCCGAACGCGGCCCCGTACCCGACCGAGGTCGGCACGGCGACGACGGGCGCGGTTACCAGTCCGGCCACCACCGTGGGGAGGGCCCCGTCCATGCCGGCGGCGACGACGATCGCCCGGGCCGCGCACAGGTGGTCGAGTTGGGCGACGATGCGGTGCAGCCCCGCCACCCCGACGTCGACGATCAGTTCGGTCCGCCGGCCGAGGTGTGTGACGGTCAGCGCCGCCTCACGGGCGACCGGCAGGTCCGAGGTGCCGGCCGCGAGCACGACGACCAGGCCCCCGGTCGGTTCGGGCGGGGCCGGTGGCCAGGCCAGCAACCGGCACTCTTCGGCGTGGACAGCGTCCGGAAGGACGGCGAGCACCGCGGCGGCGTGCTCCGGGGGCGCGCGGGTGAACAGCGTCCGGAGCCCGCGCTCGCCGATCTCCGCCGCGATCGCGCGGACCTGCTCGGGGGTCTTGCCCTCGCAGAAGACCGCCTCGCCGTACCCGCGGCGGCGCGCTCGGTCCGTGTCGAGCCGGGCGAACTCCTCGAGCGGATCCGGCGGGTTCTCATCCGGCACAGCGGCCGCCGTCGATCAAGGGCAGGGTGAACGCCCCGGGCTGAAGTCCCGCGAGGTCCACGGACACGAACCGGAACCCGGCCCCCCGAACCGCGTCGAGAACGGCCTTCCGCCGCTCCCCCGTCGCCTCGGCGATCCGGTCGGCCGGCAGCTCGACGCGCGCGACGTCGCCGTGGTGGCGCACCCGGCAGTCGGGGAAGCCGAGCCGGTGCAGGGCGCGCTCGGACCGCTCGATCTCCGACATCTTCTCGGGTGTCACCTGCTCGAAGTGCGGGATCCGCGACGCGAGGCAGGGGGCGGCCGGCTTGTCGGCGCTGGGCAGGTTCATGGCCCGCGCGATGCGGCGCACGGCAGCCTTGTCGATGCCGGCCGCGGCGAGCGGGCGGAGCACACCGTGCTCGGTGGCCGCTCGCGCGCCGGGCCGGTCTCGCCGGACGATGTCGTCGGCATTCTCCCCGTAGGCCACGGCGTCGAGCTCGTAGCGGTCGAGCACCTCCTCCTCGATGGTGGTGAACAGGGTGTCGCGGCAGTGGAAGCAGCGATCGGGTCCGTTCGCGCGGTAGGCCGCGCGCTCGGTCTCGGCGGTCGGTACCTCGACGACGGGTACCCCGACGAAGGCTGCGACGTCGTGCGCCGCCGCGCGCTCCTCGGCCGCGAGGCTCGGCGAGACGCCGACCAGGGCCAGCACCCGTCCGCGGCCGAGCGTGTCGGTGGCCAGGGCCAGCAGGGTCGACGAGTCGACGCCTCCGGACAGCGCCACCCCCACCCGCCGGTGCTCGGCAAGCTCTCTGGCGACGTGGCCCACCGCCGCCCGCTCGTCGTCCGACAGCGCACCGGACCACGCGGTGGCGGTCGAGCGGGTGGTCGTCATGGCCTCCTCCTTCATCACATCGGATCCGGATCAATCCGCAAACGATCAGACGACCGGGCTCTCGCCCGCGACGACCTCGTTCCGCGCGGTCGATCGCCGGGCCCGGGTCTCCTCGATCATCGTGGCGAAGACCGACTCGGTGAGCGGGTAGGCGAGGAAGACGGCGACCCCGATCAGGATGAACGCCGCCGGGACGAATCCGGCGGTCGCCGCGATCCAGCCCAGGGCCTCGCCGGACTGCGCCGGCGCGTTGGCCACGTACCCGCCGAAGCCGATGGCATAGGCGGCGGCCGCGCCGCCGACCGCCTGACCGAGCTTGCGGGTGAACGAGAACATCGCGTACGTCGTGCCCTCGGTCCGGACGCCGGTACGCCACTCCCCGTACTCGACGGTGTCCGCCTCCAGCGCCCACATGAGGGTGTTGACCCCGGCCATCGAGACGCCCATCAGCGCGAACCCGATGATCGCGACCACCGGGACCGTGGGTGGGGCGAGCGAGATGACCACACCGGCCAGGACACCGAGCAGACCGAAACCGATGAACCCGCGCTTCTTCCCGACGGTGCGCACCAGACGGGGGATGAAGGGCGCGACGACGAAGATCGCGCCCGCACCCAGGATCGTCAGCAGGATGATGTAGTTGGCGTTGCCGAGCACATCGCGGGCGTAGTAGGCCTGCACGGTCTGCAGCGTGAACATGCCGCAGAGGAACGCCAGCGACGACAGGCAGAGCATGATCAGCGGCCGGTTGCTGCGCAACGTCCGCAGGCTCTGCCGCAGGCTGACGTGGGCGACGGTGCGGGCGACCTGCTCCGTCGACGTCCGGAACAGGAACAGATAGAGCCCGACGCCCAGCACGGTGAACACGACCGTGGTCACCAGCAGCGACTGCTGGAAGCCGGCCGGATCACCGCGGAAGCGCTGGATCTGCGGGGCGACCACCAGGGCGAGCAGGATGATCGTGAGCGCGGTGCCGATCATGCGGAAGCTCGCGAGCGAACCGCGCTCCTCGGGCTGCTGCGTCATCGCCGAGGCCAGAGATCCGTACGGGATGTTGACCAGGCTGTAGGCCAGGCCCAGGGCGCCGTAGGTCAGGTAGGCGAGCAGCAGGGCGGTGCCGCCGTCGGCGAGCCCGGGCAGCGTGAAGGTCGCGACCGAGAGCAGCATCAGCGGGACGCCGCCGAAGAGGAAGAAGGGCCGGAACTTGCCCCAGCGGCTCATGGTCCGATCGACCATCCGCCCGGCGAAGAGGTCCGCGAACGCGTCCCAGATCCGGATGACCAGGAAGAGGGTGCCGGCGGCGGCGGCGCTGATCCCGACGACGTCGGTGTAGTAGATCAGCAGGAACATCGAGGTCATCGAGAACGCGAGGTTGTTCGCGGCGTCGCCCGCCGCGTATCCGAGGTACTGGGGCAGGCGCAGGCGCACTGCCCCGGCCGCATCACTGAGGCTCATGGTGGCCGGCTCCTTGGCCGTCAGGCCTGATCGGGCCGGGACGGCGCGGACGGGGCCGCGAGGTCGCGGCGCCAGCGGCGGCGCAGGGCGAACGCGGCGCCCTTCGGGGCACGGTCGCGGGTGAACACGCCCTTCTTGTTGCCGCCCACACGCATGGCCCCCGGAGTGGTGGCGAAGTCGGCGAAGTTCCAGACGTGCTCGCCCACGACGGCGTCGACGCGGTCGAACACGCGGTGGTTCATGTCCAGGTAGGCGACCTGGTACTCCTCGCTCCAGGGCTGCGGGTCCACCGCATGCATCCCGGGGAGGGTGTCGGCGCCGTACTCGGTGACGATGATCGGCTTGCCCTCGCCGGCCCAGGCGCGCAGCTCCTCGTCCCACGCCTGCTCCGCGGCCTCCAGGTCCCCGGCGTGGACGTACCACCCGTAGTACCGGTTGAGCATCAGCACGTCGGCGAAGCGCGAGACCCGGCACTTGCCGTGCGGGGCGAGCATCACGTTCACGAAGCCGGCGGGCCGGGTCGGGTCCGCCTCGCGCACGACGTCGAACAGCGGCCGGAAGTAGTGCTCAGCCTCCTCGGTGTCGGATTCGGGCTCGTTGGCGATGGACCAGAGGACGACGCTCGGGTGGTTCTTGTCCCGGGCGACGAGCTCGCGGATCGCCTGCGCGTGGACGCGCTGTGTCTCGTCGTTGATCGTGTCCTCGGAGAAGGTCTGGTAGCCCTGGCCACCGAAGATGCCGCCGCCGAGCCCCATGTTGAGGCCGACGGCCGCGGTCTCGTCGATCACGACGATGCCGTTGCGGTCGGCGTGGTCGAGGACGTCCTCCGAGTACGGGTAGTGCGAGGTGCGCAGCGAGTTCGCGCCGATCCACCCCAGCAGGGCGAAATCCTGCACCAGCAGGGCGTCGTTGTGCCCCTTGCCCAGGCCGGGGTGGTCCTCGTGCATCCCGAAGCCGGTGAATCGGAACGGCTCACCGTTGATCAGGAACTCGGTGCCGCGGACCTCGACGGTCCGGACGCCGACGGACTGGTGGTAGCTGTCGACGACCTCTCCGGCATGGTCGAGAAGCTGCAGCTCCAGGTCGTAGAGGTAGCCGTCGCCTGGCGCCCAGGGGTGCACCGGGTCGACGGCGATCGTGGCGTCGGTCCCGGACGCTCGGCCGACCTCGATGCCGTCGGCGTCGCGGAGCACGGCGCGCGCATCGAGGCCGTCGGCGGCGACGGCCGAGGCCGTGTAGCGCACGGTTCCGGCCGTTCCGTCGAGCGCGGTGACCACGGTGACGTCGTCGAGGTGGGCGACCGGGGTGGCCGAGAGCCAGACGCTGCGGTGGATCCCGGCGTAGTTGAAGAAGTCGTGCCAGTAGCGCTGCCGCGGCCCGACGGCGGTCTGTTCGATGACGCCGGGCGGGATCGTCCGGAAGCTCAGCCGGTTGTCGACGCAGACGGTGAGACGGACCTCGTCCCCGGGCTGCACCAGCTCGCTGACGTCGGCCTCGAAGGGCGTGTACCCGCCCTCGTGCGACACGACCGCGGTGTCGCCCACCCACACCGTCGCCCGGTGCGTCGCCGACTCGAGGTGCACGGCGATGCGCCGGCCCGACCAGCCACGGGGGATCCGGACCGTGCGCTGATACCACACCTCACCGGAGTGGTCACGCACGCCGGCGTCGGCCAGCAGGTCGTTGTAGCTGGCGGGCACGGCCATCTGCACCCCGCCGGCCAGCGGCGCGGCGAACCACCGCTCCTCGCGGCCGACACCCTCGGTGTCGACGCGGAACGACCACAGGCCGTCGAGCGACTTGCGTTCCCGGGTCCGGGTGTCCTGTGGGCGAAGCATCGCGACTCCTTCGTCGTCGTGGCAGCCGTTCCGGCGCGGGCCGGCGGATCGGTGGTTCCGGCACATTGAGGCAAGCGCGCCGATGCCCCGGCAATTCGTTGCCACCAGTTGCCCCGCCGTTAGGCTGCACCGGTGGCGGACCGCCCGACCATCTACGACGTCGCGCGCTCCGCCGGGGTGGCCCCGTCCACGGTCTCGCGCGCCCTCGCCCGCCCCGGACGGGTCAGCGCCGGCACCGCCGAGCGCGTCCGCGCCGCCGCCGCGGAGCTCGGCTACCGGGCGCTCCCCCAGGCCAGGGCGGCGTCCACGGCCGCGACCGGCATGATCGCGCTGGTCATCTCCGACATCACGAACCCGTTCGGCTTCGAGATCATCCGCGGGGCCGAGCACGCCGCATCCGACGCCGGCTACACGATGATCCTCTCCGACGCGCAGGAGTCGGGTACCCGGGAACGCACGCTCGTCGAGCGGGCGATGCCGAGCGTGGACGGGATCGTGCTGGCGAGCTCCCGGATGTCGGACTCCACGATCCGCATGATGGCAAAGCAGAAGCCGACGGTCGTCCTCAATCGCGCCGTGCTCGACGTGCCGAGCGTGGTCACCGACAACCGCCGCGGCGCCGCCGCAGCGGTCGAGCACCTGCGCGAGCTCGGCCACGACGCGGTCTCCTATCTCGCCGGTCCGGAGGCGTCCTGGGCCGACGGCACGAGATGGAAGGCGGTGCTCGAGGCGGCGCAGATCGCGGGCGTGCGCGCCCGGCGCGCCGGGCCGGCGGTCCCGACGGTCGACGGCGGTGTCGCGGCCGCCGCCGAGCTCGGCGACCCGCTGCCGACCGCCGTCGTCGCCTTCAACGACCAGGTCGCGATCGGGCTCGTCCGCGGCCTGCGCCGGCGCGGGGTGGACGTGCCCGGCGACGTCAGCGTCGTCGGTTTCGACGACATCATGCTGGCCCGCCTCGTCACACCGGAGCTCACGACCGTGGCCGCGCCGCTGCGGACCATGGGCGGCGTCGCGGTCCGCAACCTGCTCGCCCAGATCGCCTCCTCCGGCGCGACGCCGGCCCGCTCGGCCGAGCTACCGGCCCAGCTGGTGGTGCGGGCCTCGACGGGGCCGCGACGCCGCCGGGTACGTCAGCGCAGCCGGTAGAGGACCTCCCCCGCCTGCGCGACGACCAGGGTGTCCGGATCGGCACGCTCGGCGTCGAGGTCGACCGCCGCCGGGTCGAGGTAGGACAGGTTCGCCGCCCGCACCACCTGCTCCGGGATCCCGGTGGCCAGGGTGACCCGCACCCGGCACCGCTCGCCGTGTTCGGCGTCGTAGGTGCCGGCTCCGCGCAGGTGGGTGGAGTGCGCGAGCACGCCCCACGGCAGGTGGGCGAACCGCTCCCACTGCGCCACGAAGTAGTCCCGGCAGTGGTAGCCGATCTCCTCGATCTCCGGGTGCATCGCCGAGATGGTCGTGATGTGCGGGGCGTAGAGGACGACCTCGCCGCCGTCGGCCACCACGGGTTCGAGCTTGTAGAAGCCCTTCGCGGCGGTCCAGATGTCCTCGTACTTGTCGGGCATGACCGACACGACCCGCCGCACCGGCGCGTCCAGGTAGCGCACGTGCGCCCCGGCGGCCACCTCCGCCGCAGCTGCCCAGGCAGCCTCCGGGCTCCCGAACGCCACCGAGTGCAGCTCGTCCGACCCCGACCGCACGACCAGGCACAGCGCGTACCGCTGCACCGGCACCATCGCGGCCGCCTCGTCGATCAGGGCACGCACCGGGGTCGTCCCGCGGGTCCCGATGATCTCCACGCTGGAGATGAGGGCACCGAGCCAGTGCGACAGGTCGATGATCTCCGGCCCGGCGACCCCCGGGAAGAAGTACTTGTTCCCGCCGGAGAAGCCGGCGACCTCGTGCGGGAACACCGGGCCGACGACGAGCGCGACGTCTGCCTCCACGACGTGCCGGTTGAGCCGGACGTCGACCGGGTGGTGCAGGCGCCCCCCGGAGAGCTCCGCAACCCGGGCGGCGGGGATCGTCCCCACCGACACCAGGGTCTCCGGGAGCCACCACTCGTGGTTGCGCACCGTCATGCCCGGATAGGTCGACCCCAGGTCACCGTCGACGTAGCCGAGGTGGGCGGCCAGCCGGTCGTCGGCCATCGCCGCGTGGGTGCCCAGCGCCGTCAGCACCACCAGGCGGCTCGCCCGGCCGGCCAGCGACTCGTGGACCGCGGCGAGCAGCAGTGGAAGCGGACAGGTGCGGGTGCCGTCGGGCACCACGACGCACACCGAGCGGCCCTCCACCTGGATCCCCGCGAGCTGCTCGCGGACGAAGGCCCGCACGTCGTCCGCGGAGAGCACCGTGTCGGCGGAGCCGAGGGATGCACATTCTGCCGTGTCCGTCACGCACCCCACGATCGAGCGGAGGGGCGGCGCAGGCAAGCCGCGCGGCAAGTCGTGGCAACCCGTTGCCCGACCGGACCCGGCTGCGGATCGTGACATCCATGCCGGCACTGCAGCCCCATCCCGACCGCCTGCTCCCCGCCGACCCCGCGACGCGGGCGGTGGCCCGCCGGCTCTACGCCCTGGTGCGTGACCTGCCGATCCTGTCCCCGCACGGGCACGTCGACGCGGGCGTGCTGGAGCGCGACGAGCCCTTCGCCGACCCGGCGACGCTGCTGGTCACCCCCGACCACTACGTGACCCGGTTGCTGCACGCCTCGGGCGTGCCGCTGACCGAACTCGGCGTCGGAGCCGAGCCGCTCGATGAGCCGGGCGCGCGCCATGCCTGGCGCACCTTCTGCCGGCACTGGCCGGTGTTCCGGGGCACCCCCGTCCGGCACTGGATCGAGTCGGAGCTCGCGGAGATCTTCGGTGTCACCGAGCGGCCGGCCGACGGTACCGCCGACGCGATCTTCGACCAGGTGTCGGCGGCACTGGCCAAGGACGAGTTCCGGCCCCGGGCGCTGTTCCGGCAGTTCGGGATCGCGGTCCTGGCGACCACCGACGACCCGGCCGACGACCTCGCCGCGCACGCCGCCCTGCGCGCCGACACCTCCTGGGACCGGCGGGTCGTCCCCACCTTCCGGCCGGACCGCTACCTCGAGCCGGCGGCCGACGGGTGGGCCGCCGGCGTGGCCGCGCTGGGCCGGACCGCCGACGTCGACACCGGGACCTACGCCGGCTATCTCGCCGCGTTGGCGCGGCGCCGCCGGCACTTCGTCGAGCACGGCGCGACCTCGGCCGACCACAGCCACGCGGACGTGCGTACCGACCCCCTGGACCCCTGCACCGCGGCCGACATCTACGCGCGGGCGCTGCGGGGCGAGGCATCCGCCGGCGAGTCGCTGGCGTTCCGGCGCCACATGCTTCTGGAGATGGCCCGCATGTCCACCGAGGACGGCCTGGTGATGACGCTGCACCCGGGCATCCGGCGCAACCACCACGGGCCGACGTTCCGGGCCTTCGGCCCCGACCGCGGCCACGACATCCCGACCGGCATCGAGCTCACCGACGCGCTGCGCCCGCTGCTCGAGCGCTTCGGCACCCACCCCGGCTTCACGCTGGTCGTGTTCACCACCGACGAGAGCGTGTTCTCCCGCCAGCTCGCCCCGCTCGCCGGGTTCTACCCGTCGGTCTACGTCGGCGCGCCGTGGTGGTTCCTCGACGCGCCCGACGCGATCCGCCGCTGGCGCGAGGCGGTCACCGAGACCACGGGCTTCACCCGCACCTCCGGGTTCGTCGACGACACCCGGGCGTTCTGCTCGATCCCGGCCCGCCACGACATGTCGCGGCGCCTGGACGCCGGTCACCTGGCCAGGCTCGTCCTCGAGCACCGACTGGAGGAGGACGAAGCCGCCGAGACCGCGCTCGCCCTGGTGACCGAGAACCCGCGACGGGCGTTCAAGCTGTGAGCACCCAGCGCGCCGCACAGCGGCTGACCCGCTCGAGCGGACACGTCCGGCCCGCCGCTCCCGTCCGCATCGTGCACCTGGGTCTCGGCAACTTCTTCCGCACCCACCAGGCCTGGTACACCGACCACGCCCCCGATCGCGAGGACTGGGGCATCGCCGCCTTCGGTGGCCGGGGCACCGAGCCCGCGCGGTCCCTCGCCGCCCAGGACGGCCTCTACACCCTGATCACCCGCGGGCCCGGGACACCGACCTTCGAGACGATCACCAGCGTGTCCGCCGCCCACGCGGCCACCGAACACGACCGGTTCCGCACCCTCGTCGCCACCGCCGCGGTGGCCGTCGTGACCCTCACCGTGACCGAGGCCGGCTATCGGCGCGCACCGGACGGGACGCTCGACACCGCCGATCCCGCAGTCGCGGCCGACCTCGCCACCCTGCGGGCCGACCCGCAGGCGCCCGCGGCGACCGTCCCCGTGCGGCTCGCCGCCGGTCTCGCCGCGCGACGGGCGGCCGGCGCCGGACCGATCGCGATCGTGTCCTGCGACAACCTCGCCGGCAACGGACCGGCCACCCGACGCGTGGTCCTCGACGCCGCCGAGCTGCTCGACCCGGCACTGGCCCGCTGGATCGACGACCAGGTCACGTTCCCCGCGACCATGGTCGACCGCATCACGCCGCGCACCACCACCGACGACCTGGACCAGGTCCGGAACGACCACCACGTCGACGACCCGGTCCCGGTCGTCACCGAGCCCTTCTCCGAATGGGTAGTGGCCGACTCCTTCCCGGCGGGCCGGCCACGCTGGGAGGACGCCGGGGCCCGCCTCGTCGCCGACGTCGAGAACCACGAGGCGCGCAAGCTGCTGATGCTCAACGGCAGCCACTCGCTGCTCGCCTACGCAGGCCCGCTGCGCGGACACACCACCGTCGCCGACGCGATCGCCGATCCCGTCGTCCGCGGTTGGGTGGAACAATGGTGGGACGTCGCCGGCCGCCACGTCCCCGTCCCCGACCTCGGGGGCTACCGCGACCAACTGCTCGACCGGTTCGCCAACCCGGCCATGCGCCACCTGCTGGGCCAGATCGCCGCGGACGGCTCGGAGAAGCTGCGGGTACGGACCGTTCCGGTCCTGCGCACCGAGCGACGCGCGGGAGAGCTCCCGGTCGGGGCGGTGCGCGTTCTCGCGGCATGGCTCCTGCACCTGCGGGGCACCGACGTCGCGGACCCCGCCCGCGACGCTCTCACCGCCGCAGCCCGAGGCGAGCTCCATGCTGCGGCAGCGGGCGTCCTGGCGGTGCTCGACCGCGACCTCGCCGCCGACGCCGCCCTGGTCCGGGCCGTCGCCGGCGAAGCCGGACGGCTCGGGACGTGAACAACCTGGCTCGCGCCACCGTCGAGGGCATCGCCCTCCGTCGATCAGCGACCCGACCTCAGCGCGCCGGCCCGATACCCGCCGCGTCCCGCGCGGCCAGGTAGCCGAAGGTCAGTCCGGCCCCGACCTGGCACCCCGCACGCGGCACCTCGGCCGTCGGCGGCGGGGTGATCTGGGCCCCCGGAAACCACCTCATGGCCGAGGCCGGGTTCACCGACTCGGTCACCGACGCGCGGGCCTACCTGTCCGCCGGCAGCGACGGCCGGATGAGCGACGACGAGATCGACACCTACGTGCGGACGGCGCCCGAGGCCGTGCGGTTCCTGTGCTCGGCCCCTCAAGCCACCCGCGGGTCGCCTCGCATCCAGGCCCGGTCCTTGAGAGTCACCTGACGCAGATGGGCACGTCGCCGTCGACTCGGTCGTAGCGCATCATCGCGTCCTTCGTGGAGCGTGGCGGTGCCGTCGCATGCACCGCCACCCGGCCAGCTGACGGGCGCCGAACCAGCCCATGGCGAGTCCGAACCCGACGGTCCCCGCCGCGGGCCACCCCGTCACCTCACCGCCGAGCAACACCCCGAAGACCGCGATCGCCGCGCCGAGGCCCGCCACCGCGACGAACAAGGCGAAGCCTCGGCTGAAGCCCCGGGAGACCGGGCCGCTGCGCAGGTACTCCGCCAGGGTCTCGCCCTCTTCGTGTCCCAGGACCACCTGCTCGGCGCCGTGGAATCGGGCGCCGAGCAGCTGCCGGCGTTGCCGGAGGAGGAATCCCTCGGGGCGGCGGACGTGGTCGTGTTCCGTGGTGTACATGGTCGACTCCTCGGGTCGGCGGTCGGATCTCTCGGACGGTTCGACCGCTACGGCCGGTGCGAGGTTGTGATCCGAACGGGTGTATCGGGCCGGGCCGGCCACTCCCCTATCCGGTGATCGTGCTGATTGAATGCGTCCACTGGCTCAGCGACGGCACTCCGGGGGGACGGGTGACCACAGTCGATCGGGCGATCGCGGTCGCCGGGCGCGCGGGGCTGTTCGCGAGCGCGTGCGTGCGGGTCCGCGACCTGGGTGGGTTCGTTGTCGGCTCGGGCTTCCTCGTCGGACCGGACATGGTCGCGACCTGCGCGCACGTCGTCGCCGAGGCGGTGGACGGTCGCGCGGACTCCCCGGAGCCGCCGACCGGCGAGGTCACGCTGGACTTCCCGGTACTCGGTGACGCCCCCGCCGCCCGCACGGCGCGGATCGCCCGCTGGTCGCCGATCGACGACGACGGCCGCGGGGACGTCGCGCTGCTCCGGCTGTCCGGGCCCGCCCCGGCGGGGGCTGTGATGCCACCGCTGCGCGGCGGCGACGAGTCCCGCTGGGACCACCGGTTCCGGGTCTTCGGCTTCCCCGAGGGCCAGGACGACGGGGTGTGGGCCACCGGCCGGATCCGTGGCGTCCAGGGCACCGGCTGGCTGCAGCTACAGGGCGCACCCGGGGACCATCCGGTGGTCGGCGGGTTCAGCGGCTCCCCGGTCTGGGACGACGACTCCGGCGCCGTGATCGGGATGACGGTCGCGGCGGACCGGCTGCCCGGCGTCACGACCGCCTACCTGATCCCGGTCGCCGACGTGCTCGGGCTGGACCCGGAGCTGCTGCCCTGCCCGTACCGGGGAGCCGAGCCGTTCGAGGAGGAGCACTCCGAGGTCTTCTTCGGCCGCGAACCGGAGCTGGCGCGGCTGCGCCAGGCACTGGCCGACGGACCGGTGGCCGCCGTCGCCGGACCGTCCGGTGCGGGCAAGTCCTCGTTGGTGCGGGCCGGTCTGCTCCCCGGGATGCGCCGGGGCAGGACGCCGATCGCCGAGGTCCGTGCCGACCCGCCGGAGCGTGTGCTCGAATCCCTGGCCGCAGCGGTGCTGCGCCTCACCGAGCCGGGGACCGCACCGGCCCGGTCGGCGCGGGAGGCGGCCCGGATCGGCGGGCTGCTGTCAGTCTCCGCGTCCCGGCCCGCCGGGATCGACGAGCTGGCTGCCGCCCTGTCCGGGACGGGGCCGGCGCTCCTGGTGTTCGACCAGTTCGAGGAGCTGGTGGATGCCGCGCCGGACCGGGCCCGGGTGGTGCTGGATGTGCTCGCCGGGCTCGTCGGCGCGGGGGGCGCGGAGGGCGCTGCCGGGCTGCGGGTGGTGCTCACGGTACGTGCCCGAGCGCTGGAAGAGGTGCTCACCACGCGAACCGCGCGGCTGCTCGGGGCCGGGACAGTGCTGGTCGGATCACTCGATCCGGCCCGGCTGCGGGAGACCGTGGAGCGCCCCGCCGGGGTCGCCCCCGGCCTGCGGTTCGCGGACGGTCTGGTGGACCGGATCCTGGCCGACGCCGACCCCGATGCGGGGCCCGGTCAGCTTCCGCTCATCCAGGAGCTGCTGGTGCAGCTCTGGCACCGGCGCGACGGCGGCACCCTGACCTGGGACGCGTACCAGGACGCCGGCGGTGTGGCCGGGGCGCTCGCGCGGCACGCCGACCGTGCGGCCGCGGCGGTCGCCGTCGGCCCCGAGCCGGACCGGGAGCTGGACACACTGCTCGCCCGGCTGGTCGCGGTGGACCGGGACGGACGGGCGGCCCGTCGTGGTGTGCGGTACCGGGACCTGCCGGCACCGCAGCGGGCACTGGTGACCCCGCTCGCCGCCTACCGGCTCGTGACGGTGACCGGCCAGGGCGACGACGCCGTCGTCGAGACCGCACACCAGTCACTGGCCGAGCACTGGCCAAGGATGCGCCGGGTGATCGACGACGACCGGGACTTCCTGGCCTGGCGGACCGAGCTCGACGCCGCACGGCAGCGCTGGCTGGCCACCGGCCGGGACGACGACGCGCTGTTGCGCGGAGTCGCGTTGGCCGAGGCCGGTCGCCGGCAGGACCGGGCCGGCGAGCTCACCGGCGAGCAGACCGACTACCTGGATCGCAGCCGGGACCGGCGCCGCCGCGAGCTCCGGCGCCGCCGCGCCGGGATCGTCGCCCTCGCCCTCGCCCTGGTCGTCGCCGCGATCGTGTCGGTGGTGGCGGTCCGCAGCCGGGCCGACGCCGACGCCCGGGACGCGGCGGCCACCCTGGCGCGCGAGTCGGACACCCGGGCCGGGGCCGACCCTGCCCTCGCCGCCGAGCTGGCCGCGACGGCGTGGCGCACGGCCCCGGACGAACCCACCGCGCACCAGGCGCTGGCGCGCCGGTACGGCGAACTGGCCGGGGTCGACGGCTACGTCGCACCCCTCGACAGCGCGGGCCGTACCGAGGTGTTCAGCGGTGGTTCGGGGGACGCCGCATCGTTGCTCGTGATCACAGAGGACCCGGGCGGGCAGCTCCGGTTCTCGCTGACCGGCGGAGCGCTCGGGCCACGGCCGCGACCGCACGACCCGCCGCCGGGCCGGCACGACAACGCGGTCCTGTCGGCGGACGGGCGGTGGGCCGCGCTGCACCGCCGGGACGGCGGCGTCGAGCTCGTCGACCTGGCCGCACCGCCGGGAACGGCGCCGGTCGAGCTCACCGGAGCGGGCCGGACCGGGTCGGTCCTGTTCACCCCGGACGCGACCCGCCTCGGCTGGGTCGAGCGGGACCCGACCGGAGCGAGCGCCACGGTCCGGGAACGGGACCTGCACTCCGGCGCGACCCGGACCCTGCCGTTGACGTTCGGGCCCGAGCCCGTGTCGGTCCAGCTGCTCGACGGTCCGGACCGGGCGCTGGTCCGGGTCGGCGAGGACGGACCGGCCCGGCTGGTCACGTCGAGCACCGGCGCTGTGCTCGACGGTGCACCACCCGGGGACTCGATCCTGGTCTCCGGCCCGACCCCGATGGTGGAGTCGTGCGGCGGCCCGGCGTCGGCACGCGTCCTGAGCCTGCGTCCGCTCGGCGGCGGCGCCACCCGCACGATCCCGCTGTGGGGCCGGTCCTGCCACGACGCCCGGTTGAGCGGCGACGGGCGGTGGTCGCTGGTCGACGACACGCTGACCAGCGGGCAGCAGCGCTGGCGGGCGACCGAGGTCACGACCGGCCGGGTGGTCCAGTTCCACACACCCGAGCTGGACCCCCACGCGTGGTCCGACCGGCAGGCCGACGGGATCGCCCTGGTCGACACCGCCGACGGCCCGGTCGCCCTGGTCGCCGCCGGCTCGGCCGTGCTCCGGGTACCCACCGCGCCGGCCCACCCGGTCGGCGACGGCCAGGGGATGCTGGACCGTTTCCCGACCGAGGACCCGCCCGGGACGGTGGTCTCGGCCGACCCGCCGGACCTGGTGTCCGCCGACGCCCGCACCGGCCGGGAACTCGCCCGCCTGCCCGGCGTGCTGCACCGTGGGAGCGGCTGGATGTCGGGCGGGCCGGACCTGTGGACGCTGACCGGTGGCCCGGACGGCGGCTGGCTGCTGAGGGCCCACCGGACCGGGACGCTCGCCGAGCACCTGCGCATCCGGCCGCCCGGCGGACCGGTGGGACGGGCTGGTGTGAACGCCGCACTCGCCCGCCTACCGGACGGCCGGATCACCGGCATGGTCGCCCTGGTCGACGGGGTCCTGTCGGCGTGGGATCCACGGACCGGCACGCAGATCGGGGAGCCGCTGCCGGTGGCCCGCACCCCGGACGACACGGCCTGGTACCGGGAGAACGGGTGGGTATCCGGGCGCCCGGGACACCCGGGCCAGGCGCTGGTCAGCGGGCCCGGTGGCCGGCTGGAGCTGTGGGACGTGCCGGGCCGCCGGATGCTGCGGGAGCTACCGGTACGGGCACCGTCGGCGCGGTCGGTGGCCGTGGACGCCGACCGGGTCGCCGTGGCCTCCGGCCGGCAGACGCTGGGCGTCTGGGACCTCGACACCGGCGCGGAGGTGGTGGACGACGTGCCGGTGCCCGCGCTGCGCCTGCTCGCCGGGTTCACCACGGATGGCCTGCTGGTCGCGGCGTCCGAGGAGGTCGAGACCCGGATCCTGCTGCTCGATCCGGAGCGGAGGGCGGTGACCGCCACGCTGCCGGTGCACACCGCAGGCTCGATCCAGGTGGTCGGCCGCAATCTCCTCGTGGAGGGCACCACCGGCGCACTGCCACAGGTTCTGTCGACCGACCCCGCCATCTGGCAGGAGACGGTCTGCCGGGCGCTCCCGGCGGAGCCGTCACCGGCCGCGCGGGCGGCGCTTCCGGATGCGGCGAGCCGGGAGCCCTGCGGGTGACCCCTCAGCCCCGGGCGGCCCGGGAGCGGGCCTCCCGCAGCACCTCGGTGCACACCGCGACCCGATCCACCGGACCGTCCCCGGTGAGGCGGACCCTGGCCAGTGCCACGTGCACCGCATCCTGCGCGAGATCACCACGCCCGGTCAGCAACGCCGCTCCGGCCAGCAAGGATCCACGCCCGCATGCACCCGGGGGGACGGGGCCACCTCCTCGTGCGGCTCCGTCCCCCCGGGGTCCGGACGCCGGTCTCCCGACGATCCCGGCGGCCAGGTCCCGCAGCGCCCGGCGCAGTTCGGCGCTCATGCCGCCCACCGGCTGCGCAGGTTCCGCAGTCCGTGGTGGGTGTAGCTCTTGACCGCTCCCGCGCTCACGCTCATCACCTGTGCTGCCTCCTCCACCGAGAGCTGCCACTGCAGCCGGAGGACGACCGCCTCCCGTTCCCTCGGGGAGAGCGCGCCGAGCGCCTCGGCGAGTGCCACCCGGTCGATCACCTGCCCGGCGACGTCCGGCGGCGCGTCACCGCCGGACGGCTCCGGCGCCGTGCCGTCGTCGCCGGCAGGGGCGCTGCGCTCCCGCTCGGTCATCAGCCGGCGCAGCTCGCGGTTGATCTCGTTGCGGGTGGCGGTCACCAGGTAGGCGACCGGGTTGTCCAGGTCCGCCGGATCCGGCGCGCGTCGCCAGACCCGTTCGTAGGACCGCTGGACCACGTCCTCGGCCCGGGCCCGGTCCCCGATCCGGCGCAGTGCGTACCGGAGCAGTCCGTCGTGCTGCTCGCGGTAGAGCCGATCGATCAGTCCGGCCAGTTCGTCACCGCGCCGGGCGACCCGGGAGGTGCGTCCGCCGCGCAGCGCGGCCGGCGAAGCACCCAGCAGGGTTCCCCGGCCGAGCCGGGCGAGCTCGCGGAGCCCGCCGGCCAGCGCCCGTCCCAGTGGATCGTCGAGCAGGTCGGTGCCCGTCGCTTCCATCCTGATCTCCCCCTTCTCCGGTCCCGATGCGGTCCTGGTCGCCTCAGCACGTGGGCCATCTCAGTACGTGGGCCATCTCAGTACGTAGGCCATCTCAGTACGTGGTCGTGTCGGCCCGCCAGTCCATCGGCGCCCGGGCTCCCGGGTGCGCCTTGCCCGGGTTGCCGGCCGTGGCGGTGAACACCACGGATTTGTGTGCCGCCAGCTCGAACGGACGCGCGCCCACCGGCGCACCGTTTGAGGGTCACCCGCAGGGTGCCGCGCGCGTCGAAGTCCTCCGGGTTGGTCACCTTCACCCTGACCGAGCACGTGGGAGTCGTGCAGGGGCGCATCGCGCCGGGTTCCCATGCGAGCTCGACCTCCGCCCGCTGGAACAGCCGGGTCATGTAGTCCGCTGCGGTGGTGCTGGCCGTCCGGGCGGCGTCGATCCCCGCCCGGGCCTCCGGCCCCGCCGGAACGACCCGCAGCGGGGTCGGGGCCGCGGAACCGTTGGTCTCCTGCACCGCCAGCAGCCGGGGGTCGTCGCCGTCGGAGACCAGCAGGTGCTTGGTGCTGCCCTCGAGCCGCCGGGCGGGACCGCCGTCGACCTGTTCGGGTTCACCCTCCTCGTACGGCGAGAAGCTCGACACCGTCGACCGCAGGCCCGGCGTGTCCAGATCCGCGGCCAGCGCAGCCGGCGCCAGCAGGTCGGAGTCCAGCCCGGTCACCTCGCCGGAGGGGTTCTTCACCCACCGCCCGCCCAGCCGGGCGGCCTTGTCCTCGGTCCGGTTGCCGTCGTCGTACCATCGGGACTCGGCCTTGAGCAGTTCGACCCCGTCGATCCGGGCGTACTCGGCGCGGACACCGTCCGGTCTGGTCAGCGTCCCGGCCATGTCACCGTTCCGGTCGACCGTCACGTCGATCGTCAGGTCCGGCGATCCGGTCGGGGTCACCTCTCCGCGATAACCGATCAGTTCCCAATTGCGGAGGTCGTCGATGGCCGCGGAGACGGCCTCGGCCGGCTTCGGCCGGCTGCCGGGCCCGATCGACCACCACAGCAGGCCCCCGACAGTCCCGAGGACCAGCAGCAGCACCGCGACAATCACCACGACGCGGCGGCGACCGCCGCCGGGCCGCACGGGATCGTCCGGGGCGCCACCGGGCGGTGCGGGGACGGAACCGCCCTCCACCGGAAACGTCTCCCACCCGGGTGGCGGGGCCTGCTGCGGGAACTGAGGGGTCGTCATCGCGGAGTCCTCCCGTGGCGGTGGCGGGACCCTCCCGCCTGCCGTCACCGACCCCCCTCGCCCACAAGCGGTGGGGGCTCTCCCGCGATACCACCCGATCGGCCCAACGACGGTCCTGCACACCGGATCGCGCGCTGTGCCCGCCACTCTCGCTATCGCGACGTCGGCGCCAACAATGGTTTTCGACCGCGCGTGCAGATGAACTGGTAGAACCAGGCGCGGAACCGCGGGTCGAGCAGCAGATCACAGTAGCGTTCGAACTCGTCCGCAGTCACTCCGGCGGCCAACAATGGCGCTTCGATCTGCACGATGAGACTGCGGTGGTAAAGACACCCCGTGCCACCGCCGGTGCTGGTATGCGAGTGCTCGATAGCGTGGATGTCGACCAGTCCGGACGCGTCCATGTGGGCCTCGACCTGGTGGGCCCACTGTATGGATTGGCCCGCGGCCGCCCCGATGACGTGGTGCCCGATGTGCTGGATGCGGTCGAATGTCTCCATGTCGGCCCGACTCGCCGCGGACAGCGCGTAAGGCAGACGGTCACCGTATTCGCCGATCACCAGCCACCCGCCCGGAGCGAGGGCCTCGACGAGGTCGTTCAAGATCTCCTCGCGCCGCGACAGGTGCAACAGCACCAAGCGGGCGTGAATCACGTCGAACGGGCCGCCGGAGGGGACGCCGTCGTTGATGTCATGCCGAAGGACCTCGACGCCGGGGCGCCCGACAAGGTGGTCGGTATCGACGTCGACCGCGACGACCCCGCCGGCCGGGCCGGTCCGCTCGGCGAGCCATCGCGCGATCGACCCATCGCCGGCGCCGATGTCCAGGCAGCGCCGGCCCGGTTGAATGCCGACCCCCTCGAGCACCTCTCTGGTAGGAGCGTCCAACAGCATCGGCAAGGAGCCGAGCTGCTCGCGCCCCGGCTCGGACGTGCTGTCGAGGATGTATTCCCTGCTGCTCATGTGCGACTCGCCCTCCCTCGGCGTCCCGCTTCCGTGCGGAGGTCACCTCACCCGGGGGCGACGCTACGGGGCGTCGCTGTCCCCGCACTGACCTCACGCTGCGCCCGGTGCGGCATCGGTGTTAGCAGGACACGCCCTGTACGAGTCGGTCGACGAGCGAGTCGACACAACCAGGAGTGAGCGGGCCGACGCCGAACAGGATGCGGAGGTACGGGGCCGAAATGTGGTCGATCACGTCAAGGACGGCAGGCGGGTTACTCCCGCGTCTACGACCGGCTCGACGACATCCTCACTGCCACCGCGGACCCCGAACAGTGCCGACGAACGTCACACGCGGCCAGCAGCGGGCAGGGTGACGACGACCTACGGATTCGTGGTCTCCGCGATGACCGTGGCCGGCTCGGGGTGATCACCGATCTCGGCTGCGACATCCCGTGCTCGGTGGCAGCTCCTAGCCCGGCTGCACCGCGACGCGGTGGTGGATACCGAGATCGGGTAGGAGCGGGAAGGTGTGCCTCGCCAGGCCATCGAGGTCCTCGACGTAGTCGGGCACCATGACCATCAGACCGTCGAGGTCGCCCTCGGTGATCGCTGTCGCGAGGCGACGGGCGAGCGTTTCATAGGAGCCGACCATCGTCCCGGGAAGCACGCAGCTCCGCTCCACGCCGCCGCTGAGCGACGTCGACGCGTCGCTGAGTGCGGCCCGGTTGCGGTTCTGCGAGTAGCCGGCCTCGATGTCGTCGAGGCACTCGAGGTCGACCCCCGCGTTGAAGTGATCGAGCCTCGCATCTGCCTCCTCGTCGGTCGCGGCCGGGATGAGGCTCACGACACCGTAGGTAGCAAAGCCGTCGCGGCCGAGGTCGCGCGCGATTTCCTTGCCGCGCCGTGCGGTCTCGATCGCGGCCGGGTCGTCACCGGCGGAGATGAAGGCGACGTCGCAGTTCTCGGCCGCGAACCGGAACCCGCGCGGTGAGGCTCCTGCGTTGATCAGCCGGGGCATGACCGCCGGCTTCGGCCCCATGGTGCCCTCGAGGGTCTCGAAGAACCTGCCCTTGTGATCGACGACCTCCTCGGTCCAGAGCCTCTTGACCACGGAGATCCACTCGTCGCCCATGTCGTAGCGCTCGTCGTGGGCGAGGTCGTCGTTCCACAGGCCGATGTGGGCGAGATCGAGGTAGCTGGGGCCGGTAACCACGTTGAGGCCGGCACGACCGGGCGCGATCTGGTCCATCGTCGCGACCATCTTGGCGATGGTCGCGGGTGGGAACACCGTCATGTGAGCCGTGCTGTACACCTTGATCTGCGCGGTCGCCTGGAGCAGAGCCGCGGATGTCGTCAGCGACTCGAGCACGTCGCCCCAGTGCTGTGAGGGGCCCTTGCGACCTCGCCAGATCGACGGGCTGAGGACGAAGTCGAATCCGATCGATTCGGCCGCCTGCACCACCCGGAGGACCCTGGCGTAGGACGCATCCTCCGCCGCCGGCGCGTTCACGGAGTGCACCCAGCCGTGACGTCCGACCGGGAGGAATACTCCGGTATCGATTTCCTTGGTCACTTCTTTCATCCTTCCGGGTCAGGTCGGGAGAGACGTGAACGCGGCGGCGGCCCGGCGGTCGGGCGGTCGATCGCTCGTGCCAGTCAGCGGCCGACAGTCGCGCCGTCCCGGCAGGTGATGCCGTGCTCGGCGAGCCGCGGAAGCACCTCCGCGGCGATGACGTCGAGGTCGGTGAGGTAATCGGGGACGATGAACATGAACCCGTCGATCCCGCCTTCGTTCACCATCGTCGCGAGCCGGCGGGCAAGTGTCTCCGGAGAGCCGACGAGCGAGCCGGGCGAGATCGCGCTGGTCTCGCCCGATGTGAACGTCGTGGACTCCTTGCTGACCTGTGTGGTGTTCGGGTTCCGCTCGTAACCGGCGGCGATGTCGGCCAGGCACTCGACGTCCACACCGGCGTCGAAATGCTCGACGCGGCTGCGCGCGTCCTGGTCGGATTTCCCTGGGACCAGCACCGGCGCGGCAAAAATCTTCAGGGACGGATTACCCATGTCCTCTGCCATCTTCCGGCAGCGCGCGACCGTCTCCAGGGAAGCCAGGCTGTCGCTGCCGGTCACCAGCGCGACGTCGCAGTTCTCCGCGGCGAACCGGAAACCCCGCTGGGACGCGCCGGCGTTGAGCAGCGGCGGCAACCGGGACGGCTTCGGCCCCATCGTCGCGTCGGCGGTCTCGAAGAACTTGCCGTGGTGCGTGACCGCGTCCTCGGTCCAGAGCCGTTTCGCCACCGCAACCCACTCTTCGGCCAGGTCGTAGCGCTCGTCGTGATCGAGCTCGCTGTTCCACAGGCCCACGTGTGCGAGGTCCAGGTAGCTCGACCCGGTGACCAGGTTGAGCCCGGTCCGCCCGGGTCCGATTTGGTCAAGTGTCGACATCATCTTCGCGATCGTCGCCGGCGGGAACACCGTCACGTGCACGGTGCCGTAGACACCGATCCGGCTCGTCGCCTGCAACAGGGCCGCTGTGGTCGTTATCGACTCGACGGAGTCCATCCAGTGCCGCGCCGGTCCCTTGCGCCCTCGCCAGATCCCCGGGCTCAACACGAAGTCGAAGCCGCCGGCCTCGGCGGCCTGCACGACCTGGAGGACGTGATCGAACGTACCGGGTGTGTCCGGTGCGTTGACCGAGTGGATCCAGCCGTTGCGGCCGGTCGGGATGAAGACTCCGGTCTCGATGCTTCTGTTCATGCTCGTCGTCCTTCCTCGGTTGTGCACCTCTGCCGCGGCCGTCACCGGTAACCGCCCCTGAAATAGAGGAGCGGTTCGCCGCCGCCCCGCTCCGGCGGCCCCGCCCCCTCGACGCGGCCGATGACGATCAAGTGGTCACCGGCGGGGTGTTCGTCCTCGATCGTGCAGTCGAGCCACACGAGGCAGTCGTCGATGGCAGGGTTGCGCTTCGGCGTCCGGCTCCACCGCACCCCGGCCCACTTGTCCGCCCCGCTGCGGGAGAACTGGCTCGACAGCTCCTGTTGTGGCCGGGCGAGCACGTTCACCGCGAACCGTCCCGTCTCACGGATTCGCGGGTACGACGTCGAATCGTGCTTGACGCTGAAGGACACGAGCGGCGGATCCAGCGAGACGCTGTAGAACGACTGGCAGGTGAAGCCGACGGGTTCGTCGCAATGCACGGACGCGATGATGGTGATGCCGGCCGCGTAGTGGCCCACGGTGTCCCGGAATGCGCGCGGGTCGATCGCCGTCATCGGCCGCTCGCCACCGGTTCGCCTGGCACCTGCGCGCCGACCTGCCCGAGTCGCGCCAGCGTCTCGCGGCAGCCGGCCGCCATGGCTGCGACGACCTCGTCCATCCGGTCCATCTCGGCCATGTCGAAGTACAGCCCCCGGCCGGGCACCACGGCTCCGAGCTCGGCCAGCAACGGCGCCAGGGTGAAGGTCGGCCCCATCGCGTGCCGGGGGCCCCCTCCCGTGAGCAGCGGAACGGCGATGACCCCGGCGAGCCCGTCGGACGGGTACCTGTCCAGGAACGCCTTGAGCAGACCGGTGTAAGTGGCCTTGTAGGTCGGTGAGGCGAAAACGACGACCTGGCTTGCCGCCACCGCGGCGTTGAGCCCGTCCAACTCCTCGTCCGGCCAGCTGTGAACCCGTCCTGCGTACTCCGCGAGATCAACGACGATCGTCTCATGCGGGATGCCGGCGACGAGCGCGTCGACGAATCCCTGCGCGATCCGACGCGTCCGGGACTCCGGTTTCGGATTACCGACGACGAGCGCGACCTGGAGTGTCATGTCAATCCCCTCACGTGCGCGTTCCCACGGTGGTCGATCGATTCGTGCGGTCCGGCTGGTCCGGGTCGGCGGGAACGAATCGGATGGCTCCGGAACGCATGGGGACCAGCACCTCCGGGTGCGGCACCGCCAGCGTCAGCACGATCTCCGGGTCGGCGTCGGTCGTCCGGAAAAACACTTCGGTCTCCCCCGCACGCACGCCGTCCCCCGCGTCCGGCAGGCCGAACAGCTCCACGTGCTCGTAACGCCAGTGCTCGGCGTCGATCCCGCTCACCTCCACACGGCGGACGGCCGGCGCCGTCCCTGCCTCGTCGAGGTACGGCAGCGGGAACAGCCGTCGCTCCTGCAGGCCGAAGAACACGCGGCCGGCGGGCGGAGCCGGGTGGACCGCCACGAAGTAGCCCATCGTGCCGTCGAGCCGCCGCCAGGAACCGGCCTGGGCGAAGGCCCGCTCGGCCCCCGGCTTCCCCCGCCATCGCTGGAGATCGGTAGCCCCGTCGTCCGTGGTGTAGGCGACCGACGCGACCCGCGGTGTGAGGTCGAAGGGGTTGCCGTGGGCGAACGATCCCGGCGACAGCTCGCAGGCGATCTCCAGAAACCCGCCGCCGCGGATCGGGTGCAGCCGCGATCTCAGGCCCAGCGACGCCTCGACGGTGTCGTCCCTCATCGGGACACCGGCGTGCTCCAGTGCCTCGGAGACCGCGACCTGTTCGTCGATACCGGTGAGGATGATGACGTGGTCGACGGTGCGCTCGATGTGGCTCATCGGCCAACCTCCGTGGATCGGGCGATGAGGGCGACGGTCGAGCCTGCCGGGATCGCGTGGGTCGCCATCCCGTACGAGGTGCCGGGATACCACCAGCAGAATCCGGCGACCGGGCTGTGCAGCTGCTGCTGGACGTCCCCGAACACGTCGGTGATCTCCGCGAGCAGGGCGCCTTCCTCGAACGGCTCACCCGCGGGATGCCTGATCCAGAGCAGCCCGGCGACCTCGCTCTCCAACGCGCCCCAGTACCGGTGTGTGCCGGGCAGTAGCGTCGGGTCAGTCGAGACGTCCGTGCCGCTGTCGACCATGTCCAGCGAGTGCAGCACGGAGAGCAGTCCCCGGCAGCCACGCGGTGCGTCGTCCATCGTCCGGGCGTGGACGAGCTCGACCATCAGGGCCGGGATGCCGCGTGCCAGCGCGGTGGCGGTCGGATAGACATCCGGCGGACCGAGCCAGGCCGGATGCGCCTCGGGGTTGCTCATGTCGACCGGTGTGACCCCGAAAGCCGCCGCCAGGTCGACGGTCGCCTTCCGGACGTCCTCGTCCCGCGCGTTCTCCAGGAACATCATCGACATCGGCGAGCTCGGCTCTAAGTTGCCGTGTAGGTCGATGTAGTAGTCGGCCCGTTCGAGCACGCTCCCGACGAGCGCGCCGAGCCGTTGGCTGGTCGATCCACCCGCCGGGGCGTCCCAGTAGATCGGACCGGCCATGTTCATGCTGTCGACCGGGCTCAGGTAGCTGGCCGCCTCCACGGCGGGCAGGTTGACGGCCGGCACCACGATCACCGTGCCGCGCAGCTCCCCCGGATCGAGCGTGCGCACCAGCGTGAGCGCGGCACCGATTCCGACGACCTCGTTGCCGTGCACCGCCGCGGTGACGGCCAGCATCGGCCCCTCGGCCACTCCGTGGACGACGATCAGGGGCAGCTCGATCCGACGCCCGGCGGGCAACCGGACCTCCCCGAGCGTTCCGCGCCCGATCGTTCCCGGCTCGACCTGCAGGTCACCGTGTACGAACGCATTCATCAGTTCTCCTCTCCTCCTGCGTGGGTCACGTCGTGTCCGGTGGCCAGGTCGACGGCGGTCGCCGCCAGTGCCCTGGCGCCCTGGACCATCGCCGCAAGTGCCTGCTCCCGGACACCGTGCTCAGCCGCCTCGTAGGAGTGGAACGGCGTTCCCGGCGGCCACGAGGCCACCGACACCAGCGCGGCCGGAACGATCCGGCTGACGTCTCCGAAGTCGGTGGACGCCATCGCCCGCCACTCGGTGACGGTCTCGCCGAGGGCTTCCAGGTTCGCCCGGGCCACGGCTTCGACCCCGGGATCGCTGAGGACCGGCTCGGCGCTCGCGCCGAACTCGACCTCGACCGTCGTGTTGCTGGCCAGGGCGCCCGCCCGGGCACAGTCGATCACGCGCTCGACGACACGGTCGAGCTCGGCGAGGTCGCTCGATCGGACCCCATAGGTGCAGGTCGCCGACGCGGGGACGACGTTGTGGGCCGTGCCGGTGTGCACGGTGCCGTGGATCCGGACACCGTCGCGGACGAACTGCCGGAGCGCGTTGACGTTCTGGATCGTCAGCAGTGCGCCGTCGAGAGCGCTCGTTCCCTTCCACGGCTCGCTCGACGCGTGAGACGGGGTTCCGGTGAACCGGAAGTGCAGCTCCCGGTTGCCGGTGCTCTGCGTCATCACCGTCGTCTCGTCGTGGGCATGGAAGCTCAGCGCGTACTCGAGGCCGGTGAACGCCCCCGCCTCGATCATGGCTCGCTTGCCCGACAGGGTCTCCTCGGCGGGACAGCCGAAGACCACGACCGTGCCGGGCAGCCGGTCGGCCACGGCCGCCAGACCGAGGCCGGCCCCGATCACCGCCCCGGCGATCAGCTGGTGGCCGCAGCCGTGCCCGACCTCGGGCAGGGCGTCGTACTCGGCGAACAGGCCGATCCTCGGGCCCGGCGATGGCCGGTCCGACGTCGCGACGAAGCCGGTCGGGACGCCATCGATCTCCTCGACTCGGAACCCGGCACCGGCCAGGGCCTCGACGCACCGGGTCCGGGACCGGTGCTCCGCTCCGCTCAGCTCAGGATCGCCGTGGATGTCGACGGCGAGCGTGCGTGCCACGTCGGCGGTGGCCGCCACCCCCGCCAGCGCTGCTCGCTTGAGTGCGGCCCGCGCATCCGCGCTGAGGCCGCCGTCTTCGACTCGGCCAGGGGTCCGGATCTCCGACACGACGCGATCTCCTTCTCGTAGCTCGACGACGAGCGGTCGCTGCTTCGGAGTAGTTAATACGTACAGTTAATATTTGACAAGGCTCTACTGCTGAAATTCCAGTAGATGATCTCAATATGCTACGTACACATGACAACTGATCAGTGCAAGGATGAGCTCATGGCGCTACCCGACGACCGCGTCCCTCTGCAGCCGAGCGTGGCGGGGTTCGACATCCGGCAGCAGGCCCTGCCCTACTTGCTGCGACGTGCACACGCGCGAGCCGAGGCCCTCTTCGTGGAGATCATGTGCATCGACGACCTGACGCCACGCCAGATCACTATCCTGCTGGCGTGCGCCCAGACGCCCGGGGTGACCGTGAGCGAGCTGGCCGACGAGGTCGCGGTCGATCTCAATACCACCTCACAGCTCGTGCGCAGGCTCATCGACAAGGGCCTGCTGGAACGCAGGCGTTCCTCCCGTGATGGCCGCGCCTGGGCGGTCCACATCACGGCCACGGGACAGGACGTGCTCAGCCGGGTGCTCCCGCACAACCAGGAGCTGATCGAGGAGATCATGCGGCCGCTGCCGCCCGAGTACCGGCCGCTGTTCGTGAAGTGCCTGCGCCTGATGCTCGACCTCGAACAACCCTGAGCTCAGATCGAGGGCGACCGCGCCGAGGTCGACGAGGCGTTAGGTCCTCTGGCCGGGTCTCGCCGGCCGCGAGCGCCCGACCCCCGGCACACCCGAGCATGGTCAACGGGACGTCACGGTAGTTCGATCTCGCAAGGACGACCGTGGGGTGCCGTTGACCATGATGGCGAGTTCCACGCCAGTTTGGGCGTTCCTTGCGATGAGCAGGGTGACCCGTCGACCTGCACCGCGACGTCCTCGGGTTCATCGCGCCGTGCGTGACGGCGGGGAGTCGCCGAGCAGGTGGGCGATCAGCCGTGCCGGCGCGTCCTCCTGCAGCAGGTGCCCCGCGTCGTCGATCCAGTTCAGCGTCGAGTGCGGGATCCGCTCGTGCAGCCACGTGCCGTACTCGGGCGGCAGGATCCGGTCGTGGCGGCCCCACAGCAGCCGCACCGGGACGGTGATGTCGGCGAGCGAGGCCTCGTACGGGCGGGTGTCGGTCTCGGAGAGCTGGCGGTACTGCCGGTAGTAGGCCGCCTGCCCCTCGGCGCCGCGCCACGGGGCGAGGTAGGCCTCGAGGACATCCGGGAGAAGGCCCCGATGGCTGGCGTTCCCGATGTGGGCTGCGACGAGGGCCTCGTGGGCATATCCGGGCAGTGCGCCGAAGACCTCTGGGTGCTCCCGGATGAGCTGGAAGAGCCCCCGTTCCCAGCTCCCACCGCTGACGGCGTCGAAGATGGTGAGGTCCCGGTAGCGAGCCGACTCGATCAGGTGCGCACGCAGCACGATCGCCCCGCCGATGTCGTTGGCGACCACGCTCGGCTCGTCCAGATCCCAGTGCTCGAGCAGCCGAGCGAAGCGTCGGGCCTGCGCCGCGAGTGTCAGGTCTTGACCCTCGTGCTTGTCCGATTGCCCGTAGCCGAGGTGGTCGAGCACGTAGACGGTGCGCGCCTGCGCGAGCGCGGGTGCGATGTCGCGCCACAGAAAGGAGGAGTAGGGAGTTCCGTGTACCAGGACCATCGGGGGCCCACCCTCGCCCAGCCGTGCCCAGCGCACGACACCGTCGTCGGTCTCGAACCTCTCCGGCAGTGCCCAGCTCACGCCGTCTTTCACAGGATGATCGGTATCCCGCATCGTGCAACCACCTCATATACTGCTCTGTGAAGTTGTCCCGGACACTAGGTACACAGGTCTGTGAGGTCACACGGAGGTGGCGTGGCCACCTCAGCCCGTGCGTAGAGCGATCGCGAGGTCTTCGCCCTCGAGGACGGTGAGCAGCCAGCCCGGGGCGGTGCCGAGATGGTCGAGGAACTCGGGTGCCCGTGCGGCGTTGTCGGCCACGACGACGGCACCTGCGCCGAGACGAGACTCGAGCAGCTCGAACACCTCGAGGTACATGCCCTTGGCGCCGTCGAGGAAGAGCAGGTGCACGGCGTCGGGCAGGTCGCGGGCCAGGGTCTCTGTGGCGTCTCCTTCCCGGACCTCGACGATGCCGGTGAGCCCGGCGTCGGCGACCGACCGGCGCGTCGCCTCGACCTTGTTCGTCTCGTACTCGGTACCGATCACGGTGCCGCCACCGTTGTCGAGCACGGCGGCACCGAGGTGGACGGTCGAGACGCCGAACGAGGTGCCGAACTCGACGACCGATGTGGCGCCGCGCAGGCGGGTGAGCTGGTACAGCAGCCTGCCGACGCTCGGCGTGACGGCCATGTAGGCGTTGCGCGCGCGGGCGAAGAACTCGCGATCGTCGTTGAAGGACTCGTCGCGGCCGTGCGGCGGCGGGTCGCCGCGTTCACGGCCCTTGGGTCCCTGGGGTCGTCCGCCACGGCTACGAGCCGCGCTGTCGAACATGGCGGCCAGGACGTCGGACACCGGCGGGACGTCGAGGCTGCCGGTCGGGCGCGGTCGAGTCCCGGCGGGCCGGTTCTGATCGGATTCCTCGTGGTTCAAATGATTTTGTCACAAGATCAGATTGCCGCGGTGCCGGACCGGGCGCCATGAGAGGACGCTGTGAATGTTTCCGAGACGACCGCGGCCACCACGGCCGCCGTGGTCCGCGAGACCGCCGAGAAGCTCGACGGTCTTCTGCCGGCCCTGCGGCGGGCATCGGTACGGGCCGTACGGGCACGGGAGGGGCTGCCCGCCCTGCCGGAGGCGCAGGTCGCCTTGCTGCAGACGCTCGCCGTGGCCGGCCCGCTCGCTCCCGCACACATCGCCGATCGGATGCACCTTGCCCGGCCCACGGTGAGCAACCTGGTCCGCGATCTCGTGACCGACGGGATGGTCGAACGTCGACGCTCCGCGACCGACGGTCGTTCGGCACTACTGGACCTCACCCCCCGGGCCCGCGCAGTGCTCGGCACCTTCCGCGCGGGACACGGCCGGGCGCTCATCGATACCGTGAGTCGTCTGCCCGCGCCGGAACTCACGAAACTGCATGCCGCCCTTCCGGCCTTGGAACTCCTGCTCTCCGAGATCCTCGTCCAGGTCGACGACGGTGGCCCCTCGAGCTCCCCCCGTCACCAGCGGGACGGTTGACCTGCAGTTGCCCGGATCTTCACGGGTGTCCGCGCCGTCGTGGCCGCGGTGGAGACGGTCACCACTGCACCTCGACCCGCTGCGGGCCGCAGAACATCGGGCTCGCCACGTCGGTCCAGCCCGCCCCCGGCGCGAGCCGCAGCGCCGGCATCCGGTCGAGCAGCGCCGCGAGCGCGGTGGAGATCTCGATCCGGGACAGTTCGGCACCGAGGCACAGGTGGATCCCATAGCCGAACGCGACGTGCCGGCGGGCCGACGGCCGCCGGAGGTCGAACTCCGCGGCGTCCGGCCCGAACGCGGTCTCGTCGAGGTTCGCCGACTCGATTCCGACGATCACCCGCTCGCCCGCCGTGACCTCCTCGCCGCCGACCGAGGCGCCCTCGCCCGCGGTGCGCAGCACCCAGCGGATCGCGGAGCCGTGTCGCAGTCCCTCCTCACGGACGCCGTCGAGCAGCGAGCGGTCGGCCAGTAACACCTCCCACCGGGTCCGGTCCGACAGCAGCCGGTACAGGGCCGAGCCGATCGTGTACGCGGTGCTCTCCAGCCCGGCCACGAACAGCTGCCAGGCGTGGAAGGCGACCTCCTGATCGGTCAACCGGCGGCCGCCCGCCGTGCCCAGTGCGAGCCGGGTGAGCAGGTCGTCCGGCGGATCGTCGTCGGCCCGGCGCGCGCGGGCGGCCAGGGTGAAGTACTCCTCCAGCCGGCGCCACGCATCGGTGTCGGTGAACGCCGCCGGCAGGATCGCGGTGATCGCGAGCGAGTGCGCGGTCAGCTCCGCGGCGTCCGCGGCCGGCACCCCCACCAGCCGTGCGATCACCCGCCCGGTGAGCGGCAGCGCGTAATCCCCCACAAGATCCGCCGGGCCGCCCGCCGGGAGCGCGTCGAGGAGCTCGTCGGCGTACTCCCGGATCCAGGGCGTGGCATCGGTGATCGACGCCCGGGCGAAGCCAGGCCGGAGCAGCGCCCGCAGTGCGGTGTGCCCGGGCGGGTCGCTCTGCGTGATGAGATCGGGCGGAGCCGGGCCGTCGTTGTCCGCCTCCAGGACGAAGTTGCCCGCGTTGCTCAGGTGTTCGTGGGAGAGCAACGCCTCCCGCGCCGCGCCGTGCCCCGCGACGAAGCGGAGGCCGGAAGCCACCGTCGTCACGGGGCACCCGGTGGCCCGTACCGCGGCGAGCCCCCGCCGCACCTCGTCGACCTCACCGCCGGCCAACGGATCGAAAGCGGATCCGGACGTCCGTACATTCTCGACACCGACCATCACGACGCTCCTCTGCGCAGGTGGACGTACTCGTTCGAGCGGGAATCAGGCGAGCGGGAAGCGCTTGCCCAGCCATTCGGCGATCTCGGCGGCGGCCAGCTCGTTGCCGGTCGGCTCGCCGGGGGCGATCGCGGCACCGAAGTGCAGTCCGCGGGCCCGGAAGGTAGTGAGGTCCTCGGCGCCCAGCGCGGCGATCATGCGGGCCGAGTCGGCGGGGAACGCGGCCTGGTCCCCCGTCAGCTCGACGAACAGCGTCGGCGTCCTCACGCCGGGTGCGCACCGCACGAAGTCCGCGTTCGAGCTGAGCCCGGACCACGTCGACAACCACGCCTCGGGCGTACTGAGCCGGCCGAACCCGACCTGGCCGAAGTCGATCAGATCCGGGCGCTTGCCGAACAGCGAACCGTAGGGCCGCTCGCTCGGATCCAGCGACAGGTCGACGTTGCGCGGGTCCGCGTCGGTACGGAACACCGTCATGATCGTCGGGGCCAGGCTGCGCCTGCGATCGGCCGCGGTGCCGCCGTCCTTGAACGCCGCCCTGGCCTCGCCGGTGCGGGCCAGAGCATCCCGGGCCACGGCGTCGATCCGGGCGACCCGATCGTGCTGAGCCGCGCGATAACGCCCGAGGAACTCGGCGGAGTACGACGAGCTCGCCGGAGGCTCGGCGAAGCCGTTGGCCGAGCTCCACGGGTCCAGCTCGGGGACGACCGAGAGCGGGTCGGACTCGTCCGCGACCGACGGGTCGATGCAGGCGAGCAGCAGCTTCCCCTGCCCCGGATGCGGGGCGAGGAAGACCGCGCCGTCGGCCGGCGGCATCTCGGCGTCGGCGAGCCCGGTCGGCCGGCCCCCAGGGGTGGTGGCGACCCGGTCGGCGGGGGCGAGTCCGGCCTGCTCCAGGTAGTAGCCGAACAGCGTGCCGCCACCGGAGTGCCCGAGTGTGACGACCGTGTCGAACCCGGACCCGCGCAGGAACACCTGGCCGGCCGCGACATCGAGGAGGGCCTGCTCGTGCAGGAGGTTCAGGTCGTTGTTCACCGAGCGCGGATGCTGTGTCCACACCGCCGCCCCCGCCTGGAGCAACGGCGGAACCAGCGGGTGGTGCGTGACGTCCTGGCGCGGGTGCATCAGGCACACCACGCTCCGCGCGCCGGACACCGTGGCCAGCACGCCGCGCACGGTCGCGCCGTCGGCGGTGGTCAGCTCGTGCACGCTCGTGACGGTCGACGGCGGCCGCTGCCCCGCAGCCAGGTAGCGGCCGGCGCCGAGGCCGGCGGTCACACCGGCTCCACGCGCAGCGCGTCCTTGTCGTGCTGGGTGATTCGCCCGTCGCGCGCGACGCCGCCGATGCAGGAGTACCAGACCGCGTGCCGGCACCCGGTCGCGCGCCGGTCGATCACGATCGGGCCCTCGGCGCGGATCTCGAAGTACGGGCCGACCTTGTCTACGACCACCTCCGGGTCCTCGGCTGCGACCGTGGCGACCGTCGTGTTCTCCGGGACGTCGAGCACGTAGAGCCTGGTCATCGGGTCGCCGCCGCCCGGTCGGGGTCCGCCCGACCCGCCTGCTCCGCAGGCTGCCATCCCGGGGCCCGCTCGACGATCAGCTCGGCCTTGCGCGCCAGCAACTTGCCGAAGCTGGGCTCCGGCTCGCCGACGACGTCGAGCAGCGCGTCGATCGTCAGGTTCGCGTCGAGATCCTCCTGCGGGGTCACCGGGCGCATCGCGCGGGTGATCTCGAACATGTAGCCGTTCGGATCGTGGGTGTAGATCGACTCGATCGTCTCGTGCTGGATCTGCATCTCCACCGGCCAGGCGCTCTCGTCGAGCCGGCGGCGGTACTCCAGCAGGTCCTCATCGGACTCCACGTGGATCGCCAGGTGCCGGGACCGGACGAAGTACTCCGGCACCTCGGCACCGAAGCGGGCGTAGACGTCGCCCTTCTCCCCCGCCTCGCCGCCGACGCTCCGGTCGGCGCCGAAGTAGTAGAAGAACGCGATCCGGTCGTCGTTGCCGATGTCGAAGAAGAAGTGGATGAAGTCGGGGTGGTTCTCCGGCCCCCAGCCGGCCGCGCAGATCGAGTGCACCACCGGGAATCCGAGGACGTCCCGGTAGAAGCGCACCGTTGCCGCCGGATCGAAGGTCGGGAACGCGACGTGGTCCACGCCCCGCACCCGGTGCTCGAGCTCCGTCATGGGTGACTGCCTCCTCGCGTCGTGCATCGACTCGACCGTAAGCACTCTCAACGGTCCCGTCAACAGTTCTACGCAAGCGACGAAATCACAGGTCGAGGACGCGCTCCAGGTGGTCGAGGTTCTGCCGCAGGAGCTTGACCGCCGCGGCCGGTCCCTCGCCGTCGGGCAGCTGGTCGTCCGGCCGGACCAGCGCGCCGACGGCCATGTCCACGAGCTGCTCGGTCACCGCCTCCGCGGTGTCCCGGCCGCCCGGCTGGAACCACCAGGCCACCCAGTTGCACATGCCGAGGACGCCGAGTGCCGCCACCCGGGCGTCGACCGGCCGGAACCGGCCGGACCGGACGCCGTCGTCGATCACCCCGGCGATCACCCGCAGGATGGTGCGGCGGCTCTTGTCGTAGGCGGCGGTCAGCTCGTCGGGCAGCTCGGCCTCGGACCGGATGAGCAGCCGGAACCGCTCCGGCTGGGTCGTGCGCCGCCCGACGATGATCTGCACGATGCCGCGCAGCTTCTGCACGGCGTCGAGCCCCTCCCCGCCGACGAGGGCGTCGATCTCGTCCAGCGGCCCGTCGGTGACCTCGGTGACGAGCTTGGCGAGCAGCTCGTCCTTGCTCTTGACGTAGTAGTAGAGCGCCGGCCGGGTGATGCCGAGCGCGTCGGCGATGTCCTGCAGGCTGGTCCCGGCGAAGCCGCGCTCGGCGAAGAGCCGGGTGGCGTGCTCGTACAGCTCGTTCTCGACCAGCTCCCGGCGGGCGGTCGCCTTGCGTACCGGCTCAGATCCGCTCATGGGGCAGATCGTGTCACGCCGTACCGACGGTCACGTTGGAGCTGGGGACGACCAATCCGATCCGGTGGGTCATCGGGCACTCATTTCCTCGGGTCCGATCCTGCGGGCGATGTCGGCGGCCAGGGCCTTCTTGTCCGTCTTGCCGACGAGGGTGCGGGGGATCTCGGCCAGGTGCTCGATCCGTTCCGGCCATTTGAAGGTGGCGACGCCGTGTGCCGCGAAGTGCTCCGCCACCTCGGGCAACGTCAGCGGGTCGCCATCGACGACGAGGTAGGCGCACGTCCGCTCGCCCAGCCGCGGATCCGGCATGGCGACGGCCGCGGCGCCGGTGATCCTCGGGTGGCGGAGCAGCACCAGCTCCACCTCCTCGGCGTTGATCTTCTCGCCGCCGCGGTTGATGAGGTCCTTGATCCGGCCCTCGATCGAGACGTAGCGCTGCCCCTCGATCGGCTGCGACGACGCCAGGTCGCCGGTCCGGTATAAGCCGTCCGAGGTGAAGGCTCGCGCGTTGTGCTCGGCCGCGTCGTAGTAGCCGCGCAGCGTGTAGGGCCCCCGGGCGCACAGCTCGCCGACCGCACCGGGCGGGACCTCGGTCTCGGAGCCGGGCTCCAGGATCCGGATCTCGTCGTGCTCGGAGAGCGGGGTGCCGACCGTCGTCGCGCGGGCCGTGCGCGGCGCCCCTGGCCGGGTGGTGAGGAACAGCCCCTCCCCCATCCCGAACAGCTGCCCGGACCAGATCCCGCGGGCCTCCAGCCGGTCGAACAGCGACGGCGGAACCTTCGCCCCGGACAGCACCACCTGGGTGATCGCCGCGGTGGCCGCAGGGAACCCCGGATGGTCGGCGGCCCGGTAGTGCCCGTGTCCGAGCAACACGTGCGTGGCGCCCTCCCGGGCGAGCAGCGGCAGGGACTCGTCAAGGTCGGGGGTGCCGAGCACCAGGCAGGCCCCGGCGCTGTGCGCGGCGTGCACCGCGCACACGATCCCGGCGTTGTGGATCACCGGGATCAGGTGCGCGACCCGGGTCTCCGGGGTCCAGCCCCAGGACCGGGCGTAGGCGGCGGCGTTGTACCAGTACTCGGCGTGCAGCCGCGGGATCACCTTGGGCACGCCGGTCGTGCCGCCGGAGAGCTGGTACACGGCGACGGCGTCCGGACCGATCCCGGCCTGGATCTCCTCGACCAGGCCGCGGGCACGGGCGGGGTCACCCTCGGGCAGCTCGCCGAGGACCAGCACCTGCCCGACGGCCTGCTCGCGGGCGAATCCGACGAGGTCGAACTTCCCGCCGCGCTCGACCAGGTGCGCCACCGCGCCGACCCGGCGGGCGATCTCGGAGATCTCGTGCGCACGGTGTGCCGCGAGGGTCGCGACCGGTACCAGCCCAGCCTTGAGCAGGCCGTACCAGCCCAGGACGGTGTCGAGCCGGTTCGTGACCTGGAGCAGCACCGGGTCCCCCGGCCGCAGGCCGAGGCCGGCGAGACCGGCGGCGAGCAGGTCGCTGCGGGAGTCCAGCTGGCGATAGGTGACCCGGCCGTCCAGCGCGACGACGGCGTCGCGGTCCGGGTGCTGCGACGCCACGGCGTGCAGCTCGTCGGCGATCGTGCGGGTGCCCCACAGCCCGGCCGACCGGTAGCGGTCGACGGCCTCCGGCGGATACGGGACGAGGCTCACGCCGCCTCCCCGGTCAGTGACACCAGGTCGGTCCGGCCGCTGACCAGGCCGGCGGCCAGGTCGTCGCGGAAGGTCGCGGAGCCCTCCACGACGACGAGCGCGCCGGTCTCCCGGCGGATCCGTTCGGCGACGTCGAGCCTGGTCAGCAGGGCAGCGCGGTCCGGCGGCCCGGTGATCCGGCACCCCGCGCCCCCACCCCGGCGAGCCTGCTCGACCAACGCGTCGCCCGCGTCCGACCACGGGTCGTCGACGCCGACATCGAGCGTGGCGAGCCCGTCGACGTCGACGGTGCGGTTCGGGAACCGCAGGTCGCCGTGGCTCAGGGGCCGGTCGAGCACCCAGTCCGTCGGATTCCCCGCCGACGCCGGGGCACCCGCGTACTGCTCCAGCGCCGCCGCGACGACCTCCGGTGCGGTGCCGGCCAGGCGGTCCAGCGGCACGTTCCCGGCACGCGACATGTAGGCCACCATCAGCCGCGCCGCGGGCAGGTCGAGGCGGGACGGGAACGACTCCCACCACAGCCTGCTGCGCCGGGACAGCTCCTGCATCCGTTCGACGGCAGGGCGGCGGACCTCCTCGTAGCGGGCGAACGCGGCACCGGTTCCCGGCTCGTCGCGCAGGGCCTCCACCAGGGCGATCGCGTCCTCCATCGCCAGCTTCGTGCCGGACCCGACGGAGAAGTGCGCGGTGTGCGCCGCGTCCCCGAGGAGCACCGTGTTCCGGTCCGACCAGCGGTCGCAGTGCACCGTACGGAACTGCAGCCACCGGGTGCGGTTGCCGATCAACGGGTTCCCGCGCAGCTGCTCGGCGAAGATCCGTTCGAGGAAGCGCAGCGAGACCTCGTCCGAGGCATCGGCCGGGGTCGCCGCGGTGGTGGCGTCGAACCCGGCCCGGCGCCAGGTCCGACCGTCGGTCTCGATCAGGAACGTCGATCGGCCCCCGGAATAGGGGTACGCGTGCGTGACGAACACGCCGTGCTCGGTCTCGACCGGCGCGAACACCGCGTCGGGCAGCGTGATGTCGGTGGCGCACCAGAGGTAGAGCCCCCGGCCGACGTCGACCCGGCTGCCGAACGGCCCCGCCTCCCGGGTCGCGCTGCTGACGCCGTCCGCGGCGACCACCACGTCGGCGTCGAGGTCCCCGGCCGCGCGCCGCCGGCCGAACTCCAGCGCCACGCCGGCCTTCTCGGCGTGCCGCGCCAGGATGGTCAGCAGCTCGGTGCGGGCCACGCCGATCAGCCGGTCGTTGCGGACCCGCACGCGGTCGTCGCCGACCTGCAGCGTCATGTCGTGCCGGAGCCCGGCCGCGGCCAGATCCCGCAGGGTGTCCGGGTCGGCGGCCTCCAGCCTGCGCTGCGTCCCGGCCGCGAGCCCGACGCCGAACCCGAAGGTGGTGTCCGGATCACCCTGCTCGTGGACGGTGACCTCGCAGGTCGGATGGGCGAGTTTCAGCAGGCGGGCAGCATAGAGCCCACCGGGCCCTCCGCCCAGCACCGCGACGCGACGTAGCTGCATCTCCTACCTTCCACCAGAGGGGCGTTTGACTCAACCGTCGACTATTCGACGTTATCGGGCACCGGCTCGTCAACGTTGACTGCCGTCGCATGTGTTGAATAGTCTACGCGTCCGTCAGTCCCTCATTGCGCGAAGGAGCGCCAGCCATGGCCTATGTCATCGGCGTGGACGTGGGCGGCACGTTCACCGACGCCGTACTCGACGACGACGCCGGGACCGTGCTCGCCGCGAAGTCCCCGTCCACTCCACCGGACTATTCCCACGGTGTGCTCGACGTCCTCGGACTGCTGGCCGAGCAGCTCGGCACGAGCCTGCCGGCGATGCTGGCGAAGACCCACCACATCGCGCACGGCACCACGTCGTCGCTGAACGCGCTGGTCATGGGCAACGTGCCGCCGGTCGGCTTCCTCACCACCAAGGGCCACCGGGACTCGATCTTCATCATGAACGTCGAGGGCCGGTACCTGGGCCGGTCCCCGCACGAGCTGCAGAACGTGCTGGGCCAGGACAAGGACCATGCGCTGCTGCCCAAGCGGCACGCGCTGGAGGTCACCGAGCGGATCGACCGGGACGGCACCGTCGTCGTCGCGCTCGACGAGCAGCAGGCCCGCGCCACGATCCGCTCCCTGATCGCGGACGGGGTCGAGGCCGTCGCCGTCTCACTGCTCTGGTCGTTCCGCAACCCGGTGCACGAGCAGCGGCTGCGCGAGCTGATCGCCGAGGAGGCCCCGGGCCTGTTCGTGGCGCTGTCGTCCGAGGTCAGCCCGCGGATCCGAGAGTTCGCCCGTAACGCCACGACGATCATGAGCACCCAGATCGGGCCGGGCCTGCGGGACTACCTGGGCGCGCTGGAGTCGTCGCTTCGGGACAACGGCCTCACCGGCCCGCTGCTGGTCATGCAGAGCAACGGCGGCGCGGTGGCCGCGGCCGAGGCACCCGCCGCCGCGATCAGCACCGTCGGGTCGGTACTCACCGGTGGGGTGATCGGGTCGGTGGCGCTGGGCCGCCAGCTCGGCCACCGCAACATCATCTCCACCGACGTCGGCGGCACGACGTTCCTGGCTGGTCTGGTGGTGGACGGCGAGCCCGTCCGGGACACCACCACGGTGATCAACCACCACCCGATCAACGTGCCCACGCTGCGGGTGGACGCGATCGGCTCCGGCGGCGGCGCGATCGCCTGGCTGGACACCGGCGGCAACCTGCGGATCGGCCCGCGCAGCGCGCAAGCCGTCCCCGGCCCGGCCTGCTACGGGAACGGAGGCACCGAGCCCACCAACACCGATGCGAACCTGGTCCTCGGGATCCTGCCGGAGCGCGGTCTGCTCGGCGGGCGCAAGCCGCTCTCGCTGGAGCTCGCTCGCGCCGCGATCGAGACCAGGATCGCCAAGCCGCTCGGCCTCTCGGTCGAGGAGGCCGCCGCCGCGATCCACACCGTGCAGAACGCGCAGACCGGTGACCTGCTGCGCAAGACCGTCGTCGAGTCCGGGCACGACCCGCGCAACTTCGTGATCTACGCCTTCGGCGGAGCCGGTCCCGCACACTGCGCCGGCTACGCCGCCGAGGTCGGCTGCGACGAGGTCGTGGTCCCGCTCGGACCGGTGGCGAGCGCGTTCTCGGCGTTCGGGCTGGCGTCCTCGGACATCGTGCTGGCCGCGGAGCTGTCCGACCCGACCGTGGTGCCGTTCGACCCGGCCCGCGCCGAGCGCAACTTCGCCGACCTGGAACGCCGCGTCCGCGACGGCCTGGAACGTCAGGGCGTGCACTTCGAGCAGGTGCTGCTACAGCGCGAGATCGATATGCGGTACACGATGCAGTTGGCCGAGGTCACCGCCCCGGTCGCAGGCGGCCCGCTGGACATGCCCGCGATCGAGGCGGCCGCGGCCGCGTTCGAGAAGCGCTACGCCGAGCTGTTCGGCGTCGATGCCGGGTTCCGCGAGGCCGGCATCCAGGCGATCACCTTCCGGGTGCGCGCCACCGGGGTGCTT